>VSDC01000114.1:0-6764 GCA_047459275.1 Gemmatimonadota bacterium | reverse complement strand
TCCACATCCGCCGTGCCCATGGCGATCGCCGTCCCCGCCGCGGCGCCGATGGCCGCGCCCTTGAGCGTGGACTCGGTGTTCTTCCCGAGCACCTGGCCGAGGATCGCCCCTGCGGCAGCCGCGCCTGCGACCTTCGCCGCCGACTGCGCGGTCGACGTCCGGGTCCGACGCTCCGGGTTGGCCTCGACTACCGATGCCTGCAGCGGATAGCTCCGTCCGCCGAACGAAATCGCCTCGAACGCGACCTTGATGACCGCCGTCTCGCCAACGCGGTCCGACTTCTCCGCGGCCGTGACGCGGCCGCGCACCTTCGCACCGGCCGGGATCAGCACCGTGCCATCCACGGAGACGATGGGATCGTCGAGCACGGCCGTGAACGGATCACCCGGCTGGTTCGTTTCCGTGCTCAGCTCGTCCTCCAGGCGGATGGCGAACTGCGTACCGGTCGGGACCGTCAGGGTCACCGGCCTCGGCTGAGGCTGGGGCCGCGGCTCCTCACGGCGCGGCTCCTCGCGCTGCGGCGCCTGCCGCTGTGGAGTCGTCTGCTGCCGCTGGGGTGCCGGGCGCGCCGCGGGCTGCGGTGCCGGCTCCGGCGCCTTCGGCGCGTCCTCCAGAGTGGCCGACCCCGTGTCCCGTTGAAGGGCCAGATCGAGCTCCCGGTCCAGCTCGTCCTCCTCCAGTGCCGCACGCTCGTTGCCGGAGTCGCCGCACGCGACCGGAAGGACGGCGATAGGGAGAAGAAGCAGTAGTGTGGCGGTCCGCAACAGGTACCTGGACATGTGCCCCTCCGCGGGTGTCTCGTCCCCGCTTGAACGGCCGGGACGTTTCGGATAACTTCACACGTGATGCGCAACGCATCATGTCCGACGTCGCAATGTATATACCAGAACGGGCCGTAGGTTTCCACCCCGTCGGGACATCCGGGGGGTCGGGATGCCGTCGGCCCGGTTTCACTACCTGATGAGGCAACGCGCGGGCACCGCCCGGGCACGGAGATGGCTTCGCGCCGGCGCGATGGCTCCATGTCGCCGCGACGGCTCCGCGCTGCCGCCGGGCGCGCGGTGATTTACACGGCCCGGCGCAAACTCCTGGCGCGCGGTGTTTCATACGGCCGCGCGACTCCCCCGGGCGCGCGGTGCTCTACGCGATGATCGAATAGAATGAAAGAACTGCGAACGCTCATCCCGTACCTGCGCCCCTATCGGCGAGGGATAGCGCTCGGTCTCCTCCTGGTGGTCGTCTCCGATGCCTTCGGGATCCTGACGCCGTGGCTCGTCGGCCGGGCCGTGGACGCCCTGAAGCGCCCGGACATCACGACCCGGTTGATCCTGCTGCACGCCGCCGCCGTGATCGTCGCCGCGATCCTGAGCGGCGCGGCTCGGTACGGGATGAGAGAGCTGCTGAACGGGATCAGCCGTCGCGTCGAGACGGACCTGCGGCAGCGATTCTTCGAGCACCTCCTCCGCCTCGACCGGGCCTTCTACGGCCGGACGCGGACCGGCGACCTGATGAGCCGCGCGACCAGCGATGCGCAGGCTGTCCGCATGGCCGCCGGGCCCGCGGTCATGTACCTGGTCAACACCCTCGTCACGACGCTCTTCGCCCTCAGCTTCATGGTCCGGATCGACCCGATGCTGACCGGTGCGGCGCTCGTCCCGATGGTGGCGCTGGCGCCGATCGCCCTCGGCTTCGGGCGCGTGATCCACCGGCGCTTCGAGCGGATCCAGGAACAGCTCGGCGATCTCTCCACGCTGGTGCAGGAGAACCTCTCGGGCGCGCGCATCGTGCGCGCCTACGTCCAGGAACGCCAGCAGGAACGGGAGTTCGACGAGCTCAACACCTCCTACCTCCGGGCGAACATGGCCCTCGCCCGCACGAGCGGCGTCTTCAACCCGCTCCTGACCCTCCTGACAGGGGTGGGGATGGTGATCGTCCTGTGGTTCGGCGGGCGGCTGGCCATGGCGGGGCGGATCACCGTCGGCGATTTCATCGCCTTCGGCTTCTACCTGAACATGCTGACCTGGCCCATGATCTCGCTCGGCTGGGTGATCAATCTCTTCCAGCGAGGCGCTGCATCCATGGGCCGCCTGAACGCGATCTTCTCGATCCAGCCCGAGGTCCGCGAGGCGGAGCGGCCGACGCGCCTGCGGGAGGTGCGCGGAGAGATCGAGTTCCGCGACGTCGTCTTCCGCTACCCGGGGACGGACAGGATCGTGCTGGACGGCGTCTCGTTCCGGGTCCCGGCCGGGAGCACCGTCGCCCTCGTGGGTCCGACCGGTTCGGGGAAATCGACCATCATCGCGCTCCTCGCGCGCCTCTACGACCCTACCCAGGGACAGGTCCTCCTGGACGGCGTGCCGCTGACCGACCTCCCGCTGGACGTGGTGCGCGGCGCGATCGGCCTCGTGCCCCAGGACGCATTCGTGTTCTCGGAAACGATCGCCGAGAACATCGCGCTCGGCCTGCCCTCCGACGGAGACCACGACGCGCGCGTCCGCGAAGCCGCCCGGATCGCGCAGATCCACGACGCGATCGAGGGCTTCGAGCACGGCTACGACACCCTCCTGGGCGAACGAGGCGTGAACCTCTCGGGCGGGCAGCGACAGCGCACGACGCTGGCCCGCGCCATCGCCCGCGACCCACGGATCCTGGTCCTCGACGACGCGCTCAGCGCCGTCGACACGCAGACGGAGACGCGGATTCTGGAGGGGTTGCGCCGTGTGCTCCAGGGGCGGACCGCGATCATCGTCAGCCACCGCGTCACCGCCGTGATGGGTACGGACCAGATCCTGGTGGTGGACGGCGGGCGGATCGTAGAGCAGGGGACCCACGAAGAGCTCCTGGCCCGCAACGGACTGTACGCGACGCTGCTGCGCCGCCAGTTGCTGGAGGAGGGACTGGAACAGGACGAAGGTGCGCTTGCGGCGACCCCGGCCGCGGGATAGCTTTCAGGCGATGAGCACGATCGAGCGCCCCATCATGCTCGTCGAAGATGACCCCCTCCTGCGTGACGCCCTCCGTCTCCTCCTCGAAGATGCGGGTTATCGCGTACTGGAGGCAGGCAATGCGGCAGAGGCGCTCGAGCGTTCCACGATCGACCCGCCTTCGTTGATCCTGCTCGATCTCGGGCTCCCGGACCGGCCGGGCCTCGAAGTGGCTCGCATCCTCCGGGCGCGGCACCCGACGCGGGACACCCCCATCGTCGCCCTGACCGGGAGGGTCGGCCCGGGCGAGCGGAGCGCCTGTATTGCCGCGGGGTGCAACTCGTTCCTGGCCAAACCCGTTCAGCCGCGGGAACTCCTGCGCTGCGTCCCCGAGTTCATGCGATTGGATTAGGCGGACCCGGAAGCCTCGCGGGAGGCACGGATGCGGACGGCACGAGCGCCTCCCCGGGCACGTGAAGGGACCGGACGCGCGCGATCCGACGCCAGCGCGCCCAAGAAACCGTCGCGCTACATCCGCTCCAGCAGGAAATCCGGGGTCAGCCGCACGAAGTAGCCCGCGAGCGCCGGGAACGTCCCGCTCGCCAGGAGCACGCCGGCCAGGATCAGCACCGCGCCCGACGTCTTCTCCAGTACCGGGATCAGGCGACGCATGCGCCGTGACGCCTCGAGGAACCGCCCCGTCGCCAGTGCCGCGAGCAAGAACGGCAGGGCCAGGCCGAGCGAGTAAGCCGCAAGGAGCGCGACGCCGGACGCCACCGTCTCCTGCGTGGCGGCGTAGGTCAGCACGGCGCCGAGCACGGGGCCGATGCACGGCGTCCACCCGGCGCCGAACGCCATTCCGGCCACCGCCGCGCCCAGGTAACCGGCGGGCCGCGAGGCGAGCTGGACACGGCGCTCGCGCATCAGCGCACCGATCCGCAGCACGCCGAGCAGGTGCAGGCCGAAAATAATGATCAGGATTCCGCCGATCCGGGCGATCCAGGCCTGATACCTGAACATGATCTGTCCGAGCACCGTCGCAGTGGCGCCCACGAGAAGGAAAACCAGGCTGAACCCGCCGACGAAGAGAAGGGCGTGGAGCACGGCGGTGCGCCGGCGAGTCCCCGCGCTCAGATCGTCGAGCGTCATCCCGGTGATGAACCCGAGATAGCTCGGCACGAGCGGAAGCACGCACGGCGATAGGAACGAAAAAACTCCCGCGGTGAAGGCGACCGCGAAAGAAACCGGCTGATCCATGGCCCCTCCAGAAAACTCCCGGTGGAGTCGCCTCCGGCGAACTCTCTACCGGTGGTACTACCAGGCGAAGTACCTGCCGTTCGCCGCCGAACGACGTCGCCGGCGCGACGGCGATGGCGCCGAACGGCTCAAACGCGGCTTCATCGTCATCCAGATCGACGCCCTCGCCCACGAAGACCTCGAGCGGGCGCTGGCGCGCGGCCACATGCCGCACCTCCAGCGGCTCATCGAGCGCGAGGGCTGGCAGGTCCGTCGCTTCCCCGCCGGGCTGCCGAGCGCGACCCCCGCCGCCCAGGCCGCCATCTTCTACGGCACCAAGGACCGCATCCCGGCGTTCCGGTTCTACGAGAAGCGGGACCGGCGGGTGATCATCGGCTCGCAGGCCGCATCCATGCAGTACATCCGCGACCGGCTCCCCGCCGACGGAATCCTGACGGGAGGATCGAGCTACGTCAACCTCTACGACGGCGGCGCGTCTCGTTCGGTCTTCACCCTCTCGTCCCGCGATCGCCAGCCGCTCTTCCGGAAGATGGGCGGGATGCGCCTGGCTCTGCTCCTGGCGCTCCACCCTATCCGCGTCCTGCGCATGGGGCTCGCCACCATCTGGGAGTACCTACGCGAGGAGCGCGACCGGCTCATCAGCCACATCCGCGGGCGCTACACCCATTACTGGTGGTACCTGCCGTTCCTGCACATCGGCAGCAACGTCATCCTTCGGGAGCTGCAGACGCTGGCCGTCCTCCTCGATATCTACACCGGAGTGCCGGCGATATACACCACCTACAACGTCTACGACGAATTCGCGCACCACTTCGGCCCGTCGTCGCGCACCGCGATGAAGAGCCTGCGCGCCCTCGACCGCCGCATCGGCGAAATCCTGCGCATGCTGCGCCGTGTCCCCGGCCGGCCGTACGACGTCTACATCCTGAGCGACCACGGCCAGACCCCCTCCGTCCCGTACCGCATCGAGTTCGGCGAGACGCTCGGCGACACGATCGAAGCCGCCGTCGACTACGGCGTCCACGTCCTCGCGGAGACTGGGGCCTACGCGCAGCCCCGGGAAGCCATGGACATCCTCGTGCAGGAGCTGGAAGAGGTGGCCGCCACGTCCATCTCGCCGACCCGGCAGCTCGGGCTGCGCCTCGGCCGCTGGCTGCGCAAGGAGTACGGCCTCTTCCCCCTCGTCGCCGAGACGGTTCGGATCGCCAGGGACAAGCGCCTCGTCGTCACCTACTCCTCCTCCCTGGCGCACGTCTACTGGACCGAACCTGAGCGGCCGCTCCGCTTCGATGAGATCCGGTCCGACCCAGAGCGCCGCGCGCTCTATTATTTCCTCGTGGCGCACCGCGGGATCGGCCTGGTCATCACCCGGATGCAGGATGGCGCCCACGTCGAGAACCGGTTCGGCCGCGCACTGGTCACCCCCGAGGGCGAAGCGTTCGTCCTCTCGGGGCAGGATCCCCTGCGGCCGTATGCGACGTCGCCCGTCGAGCGCCGGGCCATCGTCCACCTGGCGCAGCTCCCCAACGCCGGCGACCTGGTCCTCTTCGGCGCCTACGACCCGGCCAGCGATCTCTGCATCTGCTTCGACGACCAGATCGGCGCCCACGGCGCCCTCGGCGGCCGGCAGTTCTGGCCCTTCATCCTGACGCCGCCCGGCCTCATCCCCGACGATTACGTGATCGAGGATCCCCTCGATCTGCACCCGCTCTTTCGGAGGTACGCGGAGAACCCCGAGGGCGCCGGGCGTTCGCCGGCAGCGCGGCCGCTGTCGAGTGCCACGCCCACGAGGGCATGAGAAGGCCTTGGAAAACACCACGGGCGCCGGTGTCACAACCAGCGCCCGCCCTCGCCTCCGCCTCAACCCATGAACTTGTACCCGATCATCTTGTAGATCAGCTTCGCGACCAGGAAGTCGGGCGCGTGCAGCCCGGGGATCGGGGCAAGCTCGACGACATCGCAGGCGACGACGTTCCTCTCCCGGAAGACCCGGCGCAGCAGCTTCATCGTCGGATACCACTGCAGCCCGCCCGGCTCCGGAGTGCCGGTCGACGGGACCAGCGCCGGGTCCAGCCCGTCCACGTCGAACGTGATGTACACATCCTCGCCCAGGCGCGAGACGACGTCGTCGATCCACGCGTCGTCTTCGTGGATGTCGTCGGCCAGGAACAGATGAATGTGGTCCGAGCGGCGCGCCAGCTCCCGCTCCTCCCGCGTCAGCGCCCGGATCCCGACCGCCACGATGTTCACCCTGTCGTGGACGCGATACATCACCGACGCGTGGGAGTACGGGGTGCCCTCGTACTCGGGGCGCAGATCCGTGTGCGCATCGATCTGGAGCACGGTGAGCGGCCGCTCGCCCTTCTCCTTCAACCGGTCCGCCCAGGCGAGGACCGGCGCGCTCGTGATCGAATGCTCCCCGCCGAGCATGATCACGAACTTGTCAGGAGCCGCGTCCAGGAGCGCGTCGTAGGCCGCGCGCAGCTCCGCCACCGCCTCGGCCGGGCCGGCGCCCGTGAGCTCCAGCGCCGGGAGCGTCGCGACGCCCACCTCGTACGGCTCCGCGTCCAGCTCCTGGTCGTA
>VSDC01000113.1:0-6780 GCA_047459275.1 Gemmatimonadota bacterium | reverse complement strand
CATCCAGGACCTTGTAGTCGTGGATGAAATGGTTCTCCTTCAGGATGCGCGCGATTTCCGTCTTGAGCTTCGAGACCGGCATGTCCACGCGCCGATGCCGCGCCTGGGCGGCGTTCCGGATGCGCGCGAGCATGTCGGCGATCGGATCCGTCATCATGCTAGATCTTTCTCCTATAGTATCCGAGCCGAACGTCGGACTTGTAGGAAGTGTGCGGCATGCGGCAACGGACGCCCGCAGCCCCTCCCGCGGGCGACGAGCACCGGGCCGACAGCTACCAGCTCGCCTTCCGAACCCCCGGGATCTCTCCCCGCAACGCCATCTCTCGGAAGCAGATGCGGCACAGCCCGAACTTCCTCAGGAACGCCCGGGGCCGCCCGCAACGCATGCACCGATTCCGGTGCCGCACCTCGAACTTCGGCTTCCGCTTCGACTTCTCGATCAGGGCCTTTCTCGCCATTTCCTATCGCCTCTCGTCCGGCGCACTCGCCTCACGCCGCCTCGGTGACCAGGACGGGCTGCTGCCCACGGAACGGCATCCCCATCTCCCGCAGCAGCGCCATCGCCTCGTCGTCCCGACGAGCGCTCGTCGTGATCACGATGTCCATCCCGTGGATCTTCTCGACCTTGTCGTAGTCGATCTCCGGGAAGATCAGCTGCTCCTTGATCCCGAGCGTGTAGTTGCCTCGGCCATCGAACGAGCGCGTAGGCACGCCACGGAAGTCGCGAATCCGCGGGATCGCAACGTTGATCAGCCGATCCAGGAACTCGTACATCCGGGCCCGGCGCAGCGTCACCTTCACCCCGACCGGCATCCCCGCGCGCAGCGAGAAGTTCGAGATCGACTTGCGCGCACGCGTCACTACCGGCCGCTGACCCGTGATCAGCGCGATCTCCTCCACGACCGAGTCCAGCAGCTTCGGGTTCCGCGGCGCCTCGCCCAGCCCGACGTTGATCACGATCTTCTCGATCCGAGGCACCTGGTAGGGGTTCGCGTAGCCGAACTCCTCCATCAGCCGCGGCCGGACCCGCTCCTCGTAATGCTTCTGCAGTCTAGGCTTCATCGTCCCTCACCTCGGCCGCTCAGCCCTGCGGCTTCGGGATCGGATTACCCGTCTTGACGGAGATCCGCTCCTTCGTCCCGTCGGCGGCCACCCGGATGCGCACCCGCGTCGGCTCGCCCGTCGTCGGATCGATCAGCATCACGTTCGACGCCGAGATCGGCGCCTCGAACGTGATGATCCCGCCGTCCGGATTCTGCGGCGAAGGCCGCAGGTGCCGCTTGCGCAGGTTCACGCCCTTGACCACCACGCGGTTTTCCTTCGGCAGCACGCGCAGGACGGTACCCTCGGTCCCCGCGAAGTTCCCCCGGATCACTTTGACCAGGTCTCCCCGGCGCACGTGCACCTTCGGCCGCTTCTTCTGCTCCTGCTTCCCCGTCTTGCGGCGTCTGCCGCCGATCATCCGCTGTGCCATGTCAGATCACCTCCGGCGCCAGCGAAACGATCTTCATGAACCGCTTCTCACGCAGCTCGCGCCCGACCGGACCGAATATGCGCGTCCCCCGCGGCTCGCCCGCGTCGTTGATGATCACCGCGGCGTTGTCGTCGAAACGGATGTACGACCCGTCCTTGCGCCGCATCTCCTTCGACGTGCGGACCACGACCGCCTTCGCCACGTCCCCCTTCTTCAACGTCCCATCCGGGAGCGCGTCCTTTATCGTCACGATGATGACGTCGCCCACCCGAGCGTAGCGACGCCGCGAACCGCCCAGCACCCGGATGCAGAGCGCCTGCTTCGCCCCCGAGTTGTCGGCGATCCGCACGATCGATTCTTGCTGAATCATTGCCGCCTCACTTCGCTCGCTCGATCACTTCGAGCACGCGCCACCGCTTGGTCTTGGACAGTGGCCGTGTCTCCATGATCCGGACCACGTCACCCTCGCGCGCCGTATTCTCCTCGTCGTGCGCGTGATACTTCTTGGTCCGAACCACCGGCTTGCCGTAAAGCGGATGCAGCACCCTGCGCTCTACGGCCACGACCACGGTCTTGTCCATCTTGTCGCTGACCACGGTCCCGACCCGGACCTTCCGGCTGTTCCTCTTCTTCTCCGCCATGGCTTCTTACCGTCCTGCCTGCGCGAGTTCCCGCTCACGCAGCACCGTCTTGAGCCGCGCGAGATCCCGCCTCAGCCCCTTGAAGAGCGCCGGATTCTCGATGGGCTGCGTCGCGCTGCGGAACCGCAGCCGGAACAGCTCCTCCTTGATCTGGGAGATCCTCTCCCGGATCTCCTCGTCGGTCAGGCCCCGAATCTCCTCCGCCTTCACTGGGCACCTCCCTCCGCCGCCGTGGCTTCACGGACCACGATCCGGCACTTGACCGGCAGCTTCGCAGCAGCCAGCTCCAGCGCCCGCCGCGCCACCGGCTCGGCGACGCCCTCGAGCTCGAACATGACGCGCCCGGGCTTCACCACCGCGACCCAGAACTCCGGGTTGCCCTTCCCCTTCCCCATGCGCGTCTCCGCCGGCTTCTTCGTCACCGGCTTGTCGGGGAAGATCCGGATCCACACCTTCCCGCCGCGCCTGATATGACGCGTCATCGCGACACGGGCGGCCTCGATCTGCCGGTTCGTGATCCAGCCCGGCTCCGTCGTCTGAAGGCCGTACTCGCCGAAGGCCACGGTGTTGCCCCGCGTCGCCTTCCCTTTCGTACGCCCCTTCTGCTGCTTCCGGTACTTGATTCGCTTCGGCGCTAGCATCGCCCTCTATCCTTCCTGTCGCCGGCCACGACGGTCCGGCCGTGGCCTGCCCGTTGCCCCGATCTCAGGCGCCGGTGCTGTACGTCCGCCCGCGCCGGTCCTCGACAACTTCGCCCTTGAAGATCCAGACCTTCACCCCGATGGTGCCGTAGGTCGTCCTCGCGGTCGACTGCGCGTAGTCGATGTCCGCACGGAGCGTGTGGAGCGGAACCCGCCCCTCGTGGTACCCTTCGGCGCGCGCGATCTCTGCTCCGCCCAGCCGGCCGCTGCACTGGATCTTGATCCCCTCGGCCCCGGCCCGCATCGCGGCCTGCACCGCCCGCTTCATCGCACGCCGGAACGAGATGCGCTGCACAAGCTGGTGCGCCACGCTGTCCGCCACGAGCTGAGCGTCCAGCTCCGGGCGCTTGATCTCCTCCACGTTGATCGAGACCTCGCTCTTCGTGAGGAGCGCGAGCTCGTCACGGAGCTTGTCGACCTCCGAGCCCTGCTTCCCGATCACGACCCCCGGACGCGCGGTGTGGATCGTCACCACGATCTTCTGCGGCTTCCGATCGATCTCGATCTCGGACACCGACGCGTGCGCCAGCCTCTTGCGGAGGTACTTCCGGATCGTCTCGTCTTCCCTCAGAAGCTCCCCGAAATTCCGCTCCGCGTACCAGCGCGACTTCCACGGCTTGATGATCCCGAGGCGGAAGCCCCGCGGATGCGTCTTCTGTCCCATGCCTACTCCTTCCGGTCAACGACGACGACCACGTGGCTCGTCGGACGACGAATCGGCGCGGCACGCCCCATCGCCGCAGCCCGCCACCGCTTGAGCTGCGGGCCAGCGTTCACGTACGCCTCCTTGACGTACAGGTCGTCCACATCCACGAACTCCCCGGCGTTCTCGGCCTTCGCCTTCGCATTCGCCACCGCGGAGCGCAACGTCTTGTCGATCGCCTCGGCTGCCCGCTTCTTCGAGTACCGCAGGATCCCGTACGCCTCACCCACGCTCTTGCCCCGGATGAGGTCGATCACCAGCCGCATCTTTCGCGGGCTCTGCCGGATGTATCTGGATTCCGCCCGGGCTTCCATGGCTCGCTACCGTTCGTTCCCCCGGGAGGCCGAGCGCCCGCCGGCCTCGGCACTCCCACGTTTCAGCCTGCGCTCTACTTCGCGCGCGACCGCTTGTCGGCCAGCTTCCCGCCGTGGCCCCGGAAGAGCCTCGTGGGAGCGAACTCGCCAAGCTTGTGGCCGACCATGTTCTCCGTGATGTACACCGGGATGAACTTGTTCCCGTTGTGTACCGCCAGCGTGTGCCCCACGAACTCCGGCGAGATCGTCGAGGCGCGCGCCCACGTCTTGATCACGCGCTTCTCGCCGGTCTCGTTCATCTTCCGGACCTTCTCGAGGAGCTTGGCGTCGATGTACGGACCCTTCTTGACCGAACGCGCCATAATATCCGTCGCTCCGCCTTACGTCGTCGCCTTGCCGCGCCGGCGGCCGCGGACGATGTACTTGTTCGATGCCTTGTTCCGCTTCCGCGTCTTCCGCCCCTCGGGCTTGCCCCAGGGCGAGGTCGGCGGGCGGCCGCCCGACGTACGGCCCTCGCCGCCGCCCAGCGGGTGGTCGATCGGGTTCATCGCCACGCCCCGGACCTTCGGGCGCCGTCCACGCCAGCGGTTGGCACCCGCCTTCCCGATCCTCCGGAGCTCGTGGTCGACGTTCCCGACCTGCCCGATCGTCGCCAGGCAATCACGGTGGACCATGCGGACCTCGGTCGACGGCAGCCGGATGGTGACGTAATCGCCCTCCTTCGCCACCACCTGGGCCCCGGCGCCGGCGGAACGCACGATCTGTCCGCCCTTCCGCGGCTTGAGCTCGATGTTGTGGACCACCGTGCCGAGCGGGATCTCGCCAAGCGGGAGCGCGTTCCCGATCCGGACGTCCGAGCCCGGACCGCTCACCACCGTGTCTCCCTGCTTCAGTCCCCGCGGGTGCAGGATGTAACGCTTCTCCCCGTCGACGTAGTGGATCAGCGCGATGTTCGCCGAACGGTTCGGATCGTACTCGATCTCGGCAACCCGACCGGGGATGCCGAACTTGTCGCGCTTGAAGTCGATCCTACGGTACAGGCGCTTCGCGCCGCCGCCCCGACGGCGACTCGTGATGTGCCCGTGATTGTTGCGGCCGCCGCTCTTCTTCAGCGGCTCGACCAGCGACCGCTCGGGCTCGGTCCTCGTGATCTCTTCGTGCACGGTGACCGCCCGGAACCGCGTCGCCGGCGTCACGGGCTTGAACTTCTTGATCGGCATCAGACCCCCTCGTACACGTCGATCTGCTCGCCCGGGGCGAGCTTCACGATCGCCTTCTTGAACGCCGGGCGACGACCGATGCTCCGACCCACTCGGCGCGGCTTCCCTCGATAGTTCATCGTGCGCACGTCCACGACCCGAACCCCGAAGAGCGACTCGATCGCACTGCGGATCTCGATCTTGTTCGAGTCACGAGCCACGATGAACGCGTAGCTCCGCCGGTCCTTGTCGTCCGGCTCGTTGATCTCCGTCGCCCGTTCCGTCACCAGCGGGCGGACGATCACCTCTCTCGGATCACGCATGGGCCACCTCCGCCGCCCGCTCCAGCGCCGACGCCTCGATCACGAGCGTGTCCGCCCACAGGACGTCGTACGCCGACTCCTGCCCGAACGGGCGGACCTGCACCCCGGGCAGGTTCCGGGACGACAGATAGACAACCGGCTTGTACCCGTCCGTCAGCAGCAAGACGTTGCCGGTCGCCCCCACGCTCTCCAGGAGCGACACGATCCGCTTCGTCTTCGGCGCCTCCAGCTCCAGCGCCTCGACGAGGATCACCGCACCGTCCTCGGCTCGAGCGTTGTACGCAGAGCGACGCGCCAGCCAACGGACCTTCTTCGGCAGCGACTCGCGGAAATTCCGGTTCGGCCGCGGGCCGAACACCGTACCGCCGCCGCGCCACTGCGGCGCGCGGATCGAGCCCTGCCGTGCACGGCCCGTCCCCTTCTGCCGCCACGGCTTGCTGTTCCCACCCGAAACGGTGCTCCGCGTCTTCGTGCCCGCGGTCGCCTGGCGCTGATTCGCCAGATACGCCTTCACCGACTGCCAGAGCGTCGGCTCGTGCACGGTGCCGTCGAAGAGCACCTCAGGGAGGTCGCGCTCCCCTTTCTTCTCACCGTCGGTCGAAAAGACCGGTGCCTTGAACATGGCCTACTCTCTCGAACTCAGGGGCGTGCCTTACGCCTTGCGAATCTCGACCAGGCTGTTCCGGCTGCCCGGAACCGCGCCCCGCAGAAAGATCAGATTCCGCTCCGCATCGACCCGGACGACCTTGAGGTTCCGCACCGTGTGGCGCGTGTCGCCCATGTGCCCGGGAAGCTTCTTCCCCTTGATCACTCGCGAGGGGTTCGTCCCCGGACCCAGCGTACCCGGGTTGCGCGCCTTCGGGTGGCCGTGCGAGCCCGGACGCCCGGCGAAGCCGTGCCGCTTCACGACGCCCTGGAACCCCCGACCCTTCGTCGTCCCCGTGACCTTGACGCGCGAACCGACCTCGAACTGCTCGACCGTCAGCTGCTGGCCGACCTCGTACTGCTCGTCCGCGCCGATCTTGAACTCACGCAGCGTGCGCGGCACGAAATCCAGGCCGGCCTTCGCCGCATGACCCCGCTCCGCCCGCGTGGCGCGCTTCTCCTTCTTCGCGCCCCACCCGAGCTGAATGGCGCGGTAGCCGTCCTTCTCTTCCGTCTTGACCTGCACCACCGGGCACGGACCGGCCTCGATGACCGTCACCGGGACCACTGCGCCCGTGTCGTCGAAGATCTGGGTCATCCCCAGCTTGCGTCCGATGATTCCCGCCATCGCCCGTACCCGCCTAATCCACCTTGATCTCGACGTCCACGCCGGCCGGAAGGTCCAGCTTCGTCAGGGCGTCGATGGTCTGCGGCCGCGACTCGTGGATGTCGATGACGCGCTTGTGCGTCTTCAGCTCGAACTGCTCGCGGCTCTTCTTG
>VSDC01000112.1:0-6794 GCA_047459275.1 Gemmatimonadota bacterium | reverse complement strand
ACCTGGTCGTCGAGCTGGACGGCGAGCTGTGGACGCCGCCCCGGGAGTGCGGGCTCCTCGCCGGCGTCCTCCGGGGCGAGTGCATCGAGCGAGGGGAGGTCGGCGAGCGCGTGATCCGGCGCGAAGACCTCGAGCGCGCCGACGCGGTCTGGTTCATCAACAGCCTCCGGGGATGGGTGCCGGTGCGGGTGGGGTGGTGAGCTCGAGGGTGACACCGGGCGGCGCCCCGCCTACTTTTCAACTCGTTCCGCTACGGTCCAGGGATTCCACAGGAATCGTGAGGGGGTGCCAATGGCCAATCAGAATACGTCGCTTCGGGCGGAAGCCGTCGACGGGGCGGTCCGCGCGGCGGCGGCGGGGCGCTGCGCCGCGTACGCACTGGCCGTCGCCGCAGCGCTCGCGCCCGCGGAGCTCGCCGCTCAGTCGATCCGCTATCCCGAGACCAGGAAGGTAGACGTAGTCGACGACTACCATGGCACGCGGGTCCCCGACCCGTACCGCTGGCTGGAGGACACGAACGCGCCGGAAACCGCGGAGTGGATCGCGGCCCAGAACGCCATCACGTTCCAGTACCTGGCTTCGATCCCGGAACGGGAGGCGATACGCGCGAGGCTGACCGAGCTCTGGAACTTCCCGAGGTACGGTACCCCGTATCGCGAGGGCGGGAAGGTCTTCTTCTTCAAGAACGACGGCTTGCAGAACCAGTCGGTCCTCTACGTCCAGGAGTCGCTGGACGGAGAGGCGCGTGTGCTCCTCGACCCGAACAAGCTGTCCGAGGACGGGACCATCGCGCTCAGTACGACTGCCGTGAGCCCCGATGGCCGGTACCTGGCGTACGGCATCTCCTCCGGAGGCTCCGACTGGCGGGAGTTCTACGTGCGCGACATCGCCACCGGTCGAGACCTCCCGGACCGGATCCAGTGGGTGAAGTTCTCGGGCGCGACCTGGACGAAGGACGGGAAGGGCTTCTTCTACTCGCGCTACGATGAGCCCACGGGCGGCGACGCGCTCCTGGCCACGAACCGCAACCAGAAGCTCCACTACCACGTCGTCGGGACGCCCCAGTCCCGGGACCGGCTCATCTACGAGCGCCCGGACCAGCCCGAGTGGGGCTTCGGCACCAGTCTGAGCCACGATGGCCGCTACCTCATCGTCTACGTCTCGCACGGCACGGACCGGCGGAACCGGATCTACATCAAGGATCTCGGCGATCCGATGGCGCCGAACCTCGATGCGCCGATCACCCCGCTCCTCGATGCGTTCGATGCGTCGTACAGCGTGATCGCCATAGTCCCGCCGGCCTCGGGGTCGGATGCGGCGCCGACGGTCTACGTGCACACCGACAAGGATGCGCCGCGTGGAAGGATCGTCGCCTTCCCGCTCGACGATCCGGCGCCCGAGAAGTGGCGCACCATCGTTCCCGAGGTCGACGACGCGCTCCAGTGGGCGAGCTACGTCGGCGGGCGCATCGCCGCCGGCTATCTGGTGGATGCCTCGAGCCGGGTGCGCTTCTACTCGCTGGAAGGCTCCCCGCTCGGCGAGCTGCCGCTCCCGGGGATCGGCTCGGTCGGAGGGTTCAGCGGACGCCCGGAGGACAAGGACGTCTTCTACGCGTTCACGTCGTTCGCCCAGCCTTCGACCATCTATCGCTACGATCTCGAGACCGGCGAGAACACGGTCTTCTACGCGCCCGAGGTCGCTTTCGACCCGAACGATTACGAGACGAAGCAGGTCTTCTACACGTCGAAGGACGGCACGCGGGTGCCGATGTTCATCACGCACCGTAAGGGGATCGAGCTCGACGGCTCCAACCCCACGTATCTCTACGGCTACGGCGGGTTCAACATCCCGATGACTCCGGGCTTCTCGGTGGCCAACCTGGTCTGGCTCGAGATGGGCGGCGTCTACGCCATGCCGAACCTGCGCGGCGGCGGCGAGTACGGCCGGGAGTGGCACCAGGCCGGGACGAAGGAGCGGAAGCAGAACGTCTTCGACGACTTCATCGCCGCGGCCGAGTACCTGATCCGTGAGGGGTACACGAGCCCGTCGAAGCTGGCGATCGGCGGCGGCTCGAACGGCGGCTTGCTGGTCGGCGCCGTCATGCACCAGCGCCCCGACCTCTTCGCCGTCGCGCACCCGGCGGTCGGCGTGATGGACATGCTTCGCTTCCACAAGTTCACCATCGGGTGGGCGTGGGTCTCGGACTACGGCTCGGCGGACGACCCGGCGATGTTCCCGTACCTCTACGCCTACTCGCCCTACCACAACCTGAAGCCGGGGACGTGCTATCCCGCGACCCTGGTCACGACCGCCGATCACGACGACCGCGTCGTTCCGGGGCATTCGTTCAAATTCGCCGCGCGGCTGCAGGAGGTGCAGTCGTGCGACCGGCCGACGTTGATCCGGATCGAGACCCGGGCCGGGCATGGCGCCGGCAAACCGACGAGCAAGCAGATCGAGGAGGCCGCCGACGTCCTCGCCTTCCGGCTCCGGAACCTCGGGATGACGCTCCCGGCCACGTTCGGCGCGGCCGGCGCCACGAACTGACGTCGCGGCGGCCTCAGGCCGCCGCGATGGGCGTGTCACGAACTCAGAACCAGGAGGCTCGAGAATGACGCTCGGTCGGTACACCCGCAGCGCACGTCGTATCGCCTTCCGGTCCACGGCGCTGATCGTGCTCGGGGTCGTCGTGTCCGCGGGCTCGGCGGACGCTCAGCAGCGCGGCGCGCGTGGTTCGTCCATCCCGATGGACCCGGAGCGCGCCGCGCAGCTCTACGTGAGCAACCGTCCCGAGGACCATCCGCCCGCGGACTACGAGGCACATATCCGTGCCAAGGCGCGGACGGACAGCATCTACGCCGCCGTCACCAGGGGCGTGGTCGATTACCGGAAGATCAAGTACCGGAGCCGCGTGGGCGACATGGACATCCCCGCCTACCTCTTCCAGCCCCTGGAGAAGGCGGGTCCCAAGGCGCACGCGGCCATGATCTGGGTCCACGGCGGCGTCCACGGGAACTGGACGGAGATGTACTGGCCGTTCGTGAAGGAGGCCGTCGAGCGCGGGTACGTGATCATCGCTCCCGAGTACCGCGGCAGCACGGGGTACGGGAAGGAGCATCACAACGCGATCGACTACGGCGGTTACGAGGTCGACGACGTCATCACCGCCTACGACTGGATCGTCGAGAACCTGCCCCACGTCGACCCCGAGCGCGTCGGGATCATGGGCTGGAGCCACGGCGGCTACATCTCGATGCTCGCGGTCATGCGCGAGGAGCACCCCTTCAAGGCGGCCGCCGCCATCGTCCCGGTCACCAACCTGATCTTCCGGCTGTCGTACAAGGGCCCCCGCTATCAGCGCAGCTTCGCGACACAGCAGCGGATCCAGGGCCTCCCGTTCGAGAAGCGCGAGATCTACGTGGAGCGGTCCCCCTACTACCAGATCGAGAAGCTGAACGTCCCGCTCCTGGTCCACGTCGCGACGAACGACACGGACGTCGACTTCGAGGAAGCCTCGATGCTGATCTACGCGCTCCGGGTGCTGAAGCCGGATCTGGCCGAGACGAAGATCTACGTCGATCCCACGCCGGGCCCGACGAGCGGCGGCCACACGTTCAGCCGCCGCGTGAACATGGAGACGCTGGAGAGGGACGACTCCCCGGAGCAGCGTGATTCCTGGAATCGGGTCTGGACGTTCATGGAGTGGAATCTCCGCCCGTATCTCGCCGAGGAGCGCAAGGCGGCGACGGCGAGCCGTTGAGCCGTCGACCGTTCAATGCGCTCGACGGCGGGGGCGGGACGGCACCCGACAGGGTGCCGGGGACGGCGCCCGGCTGTATCCCGCGGAGCGTATCCCGTGCGAGCTCGACGGCTCGTGCGGGAGCCCCCGGGATGCGATACGTTAGGATACGATTCCCGTGGAACGACCCAATCGGAGGCATGAATCCATGTTCCGACGTGTGACGACCGGCTCGTCGGCGGGGTTTCACGGCGGCCCATCGGCGCGCCGGCTCGCCCGGCGCGCGGTAGCGCCCCTCCTGACCCTGGGCCTCGCCGCCCTGCTCGCATCGCCGCTCGCCGCGCAGCAGGTCCCGACGCCGAAGGAGCACTTCGGTTTCGAGCTCGGGGAGGACGGCAAGCTCGCGGACTGGAACCAGCTCACCGCTTACTACGAGAAGCTCGCCCACACGAGCCCGAGGGTGAAGCTCGACACCCTCGGCCGGACCACTCTCGGCCGGCCGTTCGTCATGTTGACGATCACGAGCCCCGAGAACCACGCCCGTCTCGAGGAGCTGCGCCAGATCCAGCTCAAGCTCTCGGACCCCCGCAAGATCTCCGGGCCCGAAGAGCTCGAGCGGCTGCTCGACGAGGGGAAGACCGTCGTCCTCATCACGCACCAGATCCACTCGACGGAGGTCGGCGGCGGTCAGATGGCGGCGCGGCTGGCATGGCGGCTGGCGTCGTCCGACGAGCCCCGGATCCGGGAGATCCTGGACAACGTGATCCTGCTCCAGATCCCGTCGCTGAACCCGGACGGGACGCAGTGGGTCTCGGAGTGGGTCGCGAAGCACGCGGGCACCGAGTACGACGGGACCGCGCCGCCGTGGCTGTACCACTACTACATCGGCCACGACAACAACCGCGACTGGTACGCCTTCACGCAGAAGGAAACGGTGCTCACGGTCCTGGGTGCGCACAACGCGTGGCACCCGCAGATCGTGCACGACATCCACCAGATGGGCGGGACCGGCGCCCGGATCTTCCTCCCGCCGTACATCGACCCGTTCGAGCCGAACGTGGATCCGGCGATCGTGGCGGGGGTGAACCAGCTCGGCGCGTACATGGCCGCGGAGCTGATCGCGCAGGGGAAGAAGGGCGTCGTGATCAACGGGATCTTCGACGCGTTCACGCCTGCCCGTGCGTACCAGCACTACCACGGCGGCGTCCGGATCCTGAGCGAGACGGCGTCGGCCAGGGTGGCGCTGCCGGTCGAGGTGCCGCGCGAGCGGCTCCAGGGCGGGCGCGAGTACGATGCGAGCCGGGCGAGCTGGAACTTCCCGTGGCCGTGGGAGGGCGGCCGGTGGTCGCTCGGCGACATCGTCGACTACATGGAGTCCGCGGCGCTCGCTCTGCTCACGAACGCGGCCAAGAACCGGCGCTACTGGCTGGAGAACTTCTACGCGATCAACAAGCGCGCGGTCGACGGCTGGCCGACGTGGCCCGCGGCCTGGGTGATCCCGGCGGACCAGGCGAACGAGGCCGGGCTGGCCTATCTCCTCCGCGTCCTGACGATCGGCGACGTGGAGGTCCGCCGTGCGACGTCGGCCTTCACCGCCGCCGGGCGGCGGTTCCCGGCCGGGACGTACGTGATCCCGATGCGTCAGCCGTACGCGTCGTTCGCGCAGACGCTCCTTGAGGTCCAGAAGTACCCGGACCTGCGCGAGTATCCGGGTGGCCCGCCGAAGCGGCCGTACGACGTGACGGCGCACACGCTCCCGCTCCTCTTCAACGTCGAGGCGGTCCCGGTCGAGCGCTGGGACGCCGGCGAGCCGCCCCTCTCGGCGCCGATCCCGCGGCAGCTCGACTTCGAGTTCACGCTGCCATCGGATCTGCGGGGCCGACGGGCGCCGCGGATCGGGCTCTACAAGGGGTGGCGGGAGTCGATGGAGGCCGGCTGGACGCGCTGGGTCTTCGACCAGCACGGCCTCGCCTACGACACCGTCATGGATGAGCGGATCCGGCAGGGCGGGCTGCGCCGCAGCTACGACGTCATCGTCTTCCAGTCGCAGTCGCCGCGGGCGATCGTGGAGGGGAACCCGCCCGGCTCGCTCCCGCCGGAGTACACGGGCGGGATCGGGCAGGAAGGGATCGAAGCGCTCCGCGCCTTCGTCCGGGAGGGCGGCCGGCTCGTCGCGATCGAGCAGGCGACGGACCTCGCGATCGAGATCTTCGGGCTCGGCGTCTCGAATGCCGTGGCCGGGCTCCCGAGCCAGGACTTCTACATCCCCGGCTCGATCCTGCGCGTCGACCTCGACCGGAGCCACCCCCTGGCCCGGGGGATGGGCGAATGGGTCGCCGGCTGGTTCTGGCGCTCGAGCCGCGCGTTCGACGTCACGGACCCGGCGGCCACGGTCGTGGCGCGTTACGGCGCCGGCGATCCGACGCTCTCGGGGTGGACGCTGGGGCCCGAGCGGCTGGCGGGGAAGCCGGCGGTCGTCGAGGTCCGGGTCGGCCAGGGATCCGTGGTCCTCTTCGGGTTCCAGCCGAACTACCGGGGCCAGTCGGTGGCGACGTGGCCGCTCCTCTTCAACGCGATGAACCCGCGACTCGCCGGGCGGGTGGCGACCCGGTGACCCGGTCGGGCCGGGCGGGTCGCGATCCGGGTGACTCGGTTCCGCCAGGCGAGCCGCGACCCGGCCTCGCCCGGCGGCGACCCGGTGACCTCGCCTAACCGTTCGCGGGCCGGCGTCCGAGGACGCCGGCCCGCGTCGCATTCCCGCGTCGTATTTTGGGGTGCGCGCCCTGCGCCGGAACGGTCCCCGCCGCCGTCAGCGCGATTCTCGGCTCACCGGCTGGCAGCCGCCGTACTGGAGCCATTCCCAGAACACGTCGCAGCGGCCGTCGATCCGGTACTCGACGGATTCGACGGTCGGGATGGCGAACACGGTGCTGTTCAGCTCGCCGAGGAGGATGGTGCTCCCCGCGCTCGTGGACGCGTTGGGGATGACCGGCCGCAGGTCCTTGAAGTCGACGACGGCGTGGCCGCGTTCGTCGACCGTCGCGTCGTTCAGCAT
>VSDC01000111.1:0-6896 GCA_047459275.1 Gemmatimonadota bacterium | reverse complement strand
GCGCGGGAGGGCGCGGGCGCGGACATCGTGAGCGGCGGCGAGCTCCACCGCGCGCTCCTCGCGGGTGTCGCGCCTGAGAAGATCGTCTTCAGCGGTGTGGGGAAGACGATCCAGGAGATGGCGGCGGCGCTCGAGGCCGGGATCTACGGGTTCAACATCGAGAGCGAGAGCGAGCTCCGCGTCCTGTCGGAGCTGGCCTCGACCGTCGGGAAGGTCGCGCCGATCGCCTTGCGGATCAATCCGGACATCGAGAGTCCGACGCCGCACGCCTACACGCGCACGGGACACCGGGCGACGAAGTTCGGGATCCCGAGCGAGGATGCGCTCCGGCTGTACCAGCTCGCCTCGGAGCTGCCCGGGATCCGGGTGCGCGGGATCGATGTGCACATCGGGAGCCAGATCGTCGCGGTCGAGCCGTACGAGCGGGCCCTGACGCACGTCCTCGCGCTGGTCGACGAGATCCGGGCGGCCGGGATCGAGCTCGAGTACCTGGATCTGGGCGGCGGGTTCGGCGTCGCCTACGGCGACGGGGTCGACGCCTCGATCCCCGACCTTGCCGCCGCGCTGGTGCCGCGGGTCGCCGACTCCGGGTTGCGCCTGATCCTCGAGCCCGGGCGCTACATCGTCGGGCACGCCGGCGTCCTCCTGACCCGGGTCCTGTACATCAAGGAGATGGGAGGCAAGACGTTCGTCGTCACCGACGCCGGGATGAACGACCTGCTGCGGCCCAGCCACTACGCGAGTTATCACGCGGTCGAGCCGGCCGAGCTGCATCCCGGGCGGCCGGTAATCCCCGTGGACGTCGTGGGCCCGATCTGCGAGACGGGGGATTTCCTTGCCCTGGACCGGCCTCTCGAGCGGCCGGCCGAAGGGGAGCTCCTGGCGATCTACACGGTCGGCGCTTACGGTTTCAGCATGGCATCCCAGTACAATGCCCGTGTCCGGCCGGCGGAGGTCCTGGTCGAAGGCGACGCGTTTCGTCTGATCCGCCGCCGTGAGACCGTCGACGACCTCGTGCGCGGCGAAGTCGAGTTCCTGGAGTCGAGCGACACTCTACAAACCTGAGCAGACCCACACGAATGGCGAACAGAATCCTGATCCTGGACTTCGGATCGCAGTTCACGCAGCTCATTGCGCGCCGCGTCCGAGAGGAGCGGGTCTATTGCGAGATCCACCCGCCGACGGTCGACATCGACTGGATCCGTGCCTGGGATCCCAAAGGGATCATCCTCTCCGGCGGCCCGGCCTCGGTCTACGGCGACGAGGTCCCGCTGATCGATCCCGCGCTCATCGGCCTCGGTATCCCGATCCTCGGGATCTGCTACGGGATGCAGCTCATCGCCCACACGGAGGGGGGCAAGGTGGTGCCGGGACGTCGGGAATACGGCCGGGCGGAGATGACCATCACGGAGCCGAACGAGCTCTTCGACGGCTTCACGCCGGGGGAGACCGTGACGGTGTGGGCCAGCCACGGCGACCACGTCGACGAGCCGCCGCCGGGGTACCGCACGCTGGCCAGCACCTCGTCGCTTCCGGTGGCCGCCTTCTGCGCCAACGACCGTCCGATCTACGGCGTGCAGTTCCACCCCGAGGTCGCACACACGCCGCGCGGCGACGAGATCATCTCCAACTTCCTCTTCCGGATCTGCGGGTGTGAGCCGACCTGGACGGCGGGATCGTTCATCGAGGAGGCGGTCGAGAGGATCCGTCGGCAGGTCGGCGACGAGAAGGTGATCTGCGGGCTGTCCGGCGGCGTCGATTCGTCGGTCGCCGCCGCACTCGTGCACCGGGCCGTCGGCGACCAGCTCACCTGCATCTTCGTCGACACCGGGCTGCTCCGGAAGGGCGAGCGCGAGAGCGTGGAGCGCACCTTCCGGAGCCATCTCGGGATCCGGCTGGTGGTCGTGGATGCGAGCGAGCGATTCCTCGAGCGCCTGAAGGGGGTCGAGGACCCGGAGGAGAAGCGGAGACGGATCGGCGAGACCTTCATCCGGGTCTTCGAGGAGGCGGCCCGTGAAGCCGGCGCCGAGTCGCGCTTCCTCGTGCAGGGCACGGTCTACCCGGATGTCATCGAGTCGACTTCGGTGCGAGGCCCGTCGGCCACGATCAAAACGCACCACAACGTGGGCGGCCTGCCGAAGGACATGCCGTTCGAGCTGGTGGAACCGTTGCGCGAGCTCTTCAAGGATGAGGTCCGACAGGTTGGCCGGGAGCTTGGGCTCCCCGAGGAACTGGTCGGCCGCCATCCGTTCCCGGGTCCGGGCCTTGCCATCCGCGTGCTGGGCGAGGTGCGTCGGGATCGGCTCGACACGTTGCGGGAGATCGACGCGATCTATCTGGAGGAGATCCGTGCCGCCGGCCTTTACGACGACATCTGGCAGGCTTTCGCGGTGTTGCTTCCGGTTCGCAGCGTCGGCGTGATGGGGGACAGCCGGACGTACGAGAACGTGGCGGCGCTACGCGCGGTCACCAGTCGGGATGGGATGACCGCCGACTGGTTCCCGTTCCCGCACGATGTCCTTGCACGGATTTCTTCGCGGATCATCAATGAGGTGCCTGGGGTGAACCGGGTGTGCTACGATATCAGTTCGAAGCCGCCGGCCACCATCGAGTGGGAGTGAGGGCGCGGCGCCCGGGGACTCACATTCCGTCCCGGTCGGTGTCGATCTGAGAGGCGCCTTCGGCCGTGAGTCGCCTCAGGTATATACCGGCGTAGTTCTCGTCGATCGCCGCGAGACGGTTCTCGGGCGTCGCGGGGAATTGGGCGTCGCATCGATCGCAGCGGATCGATCGGGAGTCGCCCGTGCCCACCAGGCGCCAGTTCCCCGTGCATTCGTCGTATGCGTGATCCAACACCGTACTCCCACTCCTTGATGGTCCCACGCAGGTGATGCCCGTCGGCGTCACCGGTGAGCCCAAGGTGCAATCTCTACGCCAGGCTCCCATTGCCGGGTCGGGTGAATGGAACCTGCGTGAGCGGAGGCGGGAGGTGCGCATGGCGGGCGAGCGGAGACGTCGGCTTAGGGAGCTGGCGGAGCGGCTGACAGGGCTCGTGGGGCCGCCCGAGGGACCGGACGCGTACGTCTCCGGAGTGGCGGCGGACTCCCGCACGTTGCGCCCGGGAGAGATCTTCGTGGCCGTCCGCGGCAACGCGCAGGACGGCCACGCTTTCATTTCGGACGCCGTGTCTCGGGGCGCCGCGGCGATCGTGGTCGAGGACGCGCCCGAGCCGCCTGTACGGGTCCCGGTGCTGCGCGTCCGGGATGCACGCGTCGCCCTCGCCGAACTGGCCGCGGCGTGGTACGGGCGACCGGCCGATCGACTTCGACTGGTCGGGATCACGGGCTCGCTCGGCAAGACGTCCACGCTCTCCATGCTCGAGGCCATCCTGGCCGCGGACGGACGCCGCGTCGGGACGATCGGTTCGCTCGGGATCCGATTGGGAGAGGCGCTCGAGGCGACGTCGCTCACGACTCCGGCGCCGATCGAGCTGCACCGGGCTCTGGCCCGCTTCGCGCGCGCCCGGGCCGACCTCGCCCTCATGGAGGTCACCAGCCACGCGCTCGTCCAGCACCGCGTTCACGGACTGGTATTCGATCTCGGAATCTTCACCAATCTCGTCCCCCTCGAGCACAGGGAGTACCACGGCTCGTTTCGGGCCTACGCGCTGGCCAAGACCCGGTTCTTCGACCACGTCCGGTCCGGCGGGCCGCTCGTCTACGCCGCGGGCGACCGGGTCGTCCGGACCCTGGTGCGCGGCAGGGGTGTGCGCCCGGTGAGTTGCGGCCCCGGCGGCCGGGTTTCCGTTCGCGTGGAGCGACTTCGACTCGATCGCCCCGGTACCCGGGTCGTCCTGTCGTTGCGAGCGCCACTCGAGCGGGTCGATGGTGCCGTCCTCGAGCCAGTCCGGGTTCCGGTCGAGCTGCAGGTCCTCGGCCGACCCAACATCGCGAACGCCGTGTTCGCCGCGACAGCGGCGCTATGTCTCGGCGTGGCGCCGGAAACGGTCGGCAACGCGCTTTCGTCGTTTCGCGCGCCTCGACGCCGGATGGAGATCGTCTACCGCGGACGTTTCACCGTCCTGGACGACACGGTCGGGCACCCCGACAGTATCGGCGCGGTGTTCGAAGTGGCGGAGCGGATCGCGCACCGGGCGCTGCACGTCGTGTACGCGGCGAGGGGACGGCGTGGCGAGGAGATCAACCGTCGTGATGCGGAGGTCCTCGCCATCTGGTCGCGGCGGGTGCGGCTCGCGAGTCTGGTCGTGACGGCGAGCGAGGATGTCGTGGGGGAACGGAACCAGGTCACGACTGCGGAACGAGAGGCATTCCTGGACACGCTTCGTCGTTACGGCGTCGCATTCGAGTACGAGGAAGCCCTCGAGCGCGCCGTGGAGCGGGTCCTGGCCGCCGTGAGGCCCCGGGACCTGGTTCTCCTGCTCGGAGCGCAGGGGATGGACCGGGGCGCCGAGTTCGTGCGGCGGCAGGTCGCGGCGACTGGCGACCCGCCGCCCGGGTGAAAAACGGAGGGAACCGGCTCGGCACGGCCGCCGAGGTGACTTCATTGCACGGCGGCGCCGGTGTCGGGGGAGGTCAGTCTCGATTGGACCGAGTCCCAGAGCTCGAGCATGGCCTCGATGTCCCGCCCGTGCACGAGGGCGAATTCGAAGAGGTCGTCCTCGGTCACACCGTGAGCGCGCAGGATCTCGTTCCGCATCGAGTCGAAGACCAGCGTGTCGTCGGTCGCCGCCGCGGCTTCGCGAAGGGCCGCATAGACCTCGATGAAGAGCTCGGGCGTCATCGGCGTAGAGCCTTTCGGGGCGGCGGGCTCGCCGAGTCCGCACGCCCCGAGGATCCAAAGCGCCGACACCCACACGCCCCGGTGCATCCAGCCAGTCCTCACCATACCCGTTGCCGCCTCGCGACCCGGTAGAGGAGCCAGGACAACACGGCGAAGGCGAGCGTGCCGAACAGCGTCGAGAACGCGCCCATCCACTCGTGGCCGACGACCCACGCCGCCGGCTGGGACGGGTCGGCCGGTCCCCAGAAGTAGATCGCGATGGCGATCACAACGCCGAGCAATGCTGCGCCGCCCACCAGCCCGCTGGAGAACAGGATCCCCGCTTCCCGCTGCTCGTCGACGGCCTCACCCGCGCGGCGCGCCTTGCGCTCGACCACCGCCCGGAGCGCGCCGCCGACCATGATCGGCGTGGTCAGGGCGATCGGCAGGTACAGTCCGACCGCGAAGGCGAGGGACGGGATTCTGAGCACGAATTCCACGAACGCCGCGATCCCCACACCGATCAGCACGAAGAACCACGGGAGGTCGGCCGCGAGGACGCCATCGATGACGAGGCTCATGAGCGTGGCCTGAGGCGCCGGCAGGCCGCCCTCGACGCCGATCCCGTACGATTCGTTCAGGAGAATCAGCGTGAAACCCATCACGGCCGCGCTCGTCACCACGCCGACCATTTCCGCGACCTGCTGCTTCCACGGCGTCGCGCCCAGGAGAAAGCCGGCCTTGAGGTCCTGCGACGTGTCGCCCGCGATCGCCGCGGCGATGCAGACCACCGCGCCCACGGCAAGCACCGCGACGCGAGCGCCCGGCTCGTCGCCCAGGCCCAGCAGGACGAAGATCAGCGCCGTCAGCAGGAGCGTGGCGATCGTCATCCCCGAGATCGGGTTCGACGTGGAGCCGACCAGCCCGACGATGCGGGAGGAGACGGTCACGAAGAAGAAGGCGAAGAGAACGATGAGGGCCGCGCCCACCAGATTGACCGGCACGCCCGGCCAGAGCCACAACCCGATCGCGGCAACGATCGAGCCGCCGATCACCCACTTGAAGGGGATGTCACGGTCGGTCCGGGGAACCTCGCCCAGGGCGACGCCACTCCTCATCTGTGCCAACCCCACGCGGATCGATTCCCAGATCGTGGGCAGGCTCTTGATCAGCGTGACGATCCCGCCGAATCCGACCGCGCCCGCGCCGATGTAACGGACGTAGGCGCTCCAGATCTCGCCCGACTCCATCTCCGAGACCGGCACCGTGCCCGGGTACACGACCTGGTTGCCGGCCAGCAGGTTGATGAGGGGGATCAGGACGAGCCACGCCAGCGCGCCGCCGGCGAACATGATGGCCGCGATCCGGGGACCGACGATGAACCCGACCCCCAGGAGCTCGGGCGTGAACGAGCCGGCGATCTCGGCCTTTGCGGGGAGCCGCTGCGTCGGTTCCTCGGGCCACAGGCTCAGCCCCCGGCTGTTCGCCATGAGCTGGTACAGCGCGCCGATCCCCAGTCCACCGAAGACCAGGCGCCCCTTCTTACCCCCGGCCTCCCCCGCGACCTGCACCTCGGCCGTCGCAAGGCCCTCGGGATACGGCAGGTGCCCGTGCTCACGCACGATGAGGAAACGCCGCAGGGGGATCATGAAGAGGACACCCAGAAGCCCGCCGAACAGGGCAAGGACCGCGATCTCCAGGACGTCGATCCGAATCGACGGATCGGTGCGCTGCCAGATGAAGAGCGCCGGGATGGTGAAGATCACGCCCGCAGCGAGGGATTCGCCCGCCGAGCCGACCGTCTGGACGATGTTGGTCTCGAGGACCGTCCCGCGGCGGAAGGCGCGGAAGAGCACGATGGCCATGACCGCCGCCGGGATCGAAGCGCTCACGGTGAGCCCAACCCGGAGCCCCAGGTAGGCGTTCGCCGCACCGAAGACGATTCCGACGATTATGCCGAGGATGACGGCCTTGAACGTGAACTCCGGGATCTGCTCCTGGGGTCCGACATAGGGCGGGTACTCGGCGCCTGGAGCCGGAGCATACGCTTCGGGTGGAAGGCCCGATTTGCGGGACTCCGAGGAAACGGGATGCGTGGCCATCACACGCTCCGGAAA
>VSDC01000110.1:0-6932 GCA_047459275.1 Gemmatimonadota bacterium | reverse complement strand
TCCCCGAGCCGACCACGGCGGACTCCGTCGGAGCCGAGCAGACCGCAACCAAAGCGGCCAGCAACGATGGGATCGCCGCACCCGCCCGGCGACCGGAACGGTCGGCGCCCGCGAGACCGTCCGCGCAGACTCGCGCCGCCGATGGAGCCGCGGCGGGGAGGCCACGGTCCGCCGGAGTCGCCATCGTCGTCCACCCGTCCACGCCGGTGAGCGACATCTCGCTCCCGGAGCTGCGCCGCATCTTCCGCGGCGAGCAAGCGACGTGGCCCAACGACGACCCGATCGTGCTCCTGGTCCGTACGCCGCTCCCCGCCGAACGGGAAGTGGTCCTGGGCCGGATCTACCAGATGAGCGACACCGAGCTGAGGCAGTTCTGGCTGGGGCGGATCTTCAGGGACCCGACCGCGACGGGCCCGCGCGTCGTCTCGGACACCGACACCGCCCGGCGCCTCCTCGCCTCGCTCCCCGGGGCGATCAGCTTCCTCCCCGCCGACCAGGTCGGGCCCGGGATGCGCGTGCTGCGCATCGACGGCAAGCTCCCGGGCGAGCCCGGCTACCCGCTGCAATGACCACGGCCAGAGACGTGCTGAAGCGACGTCGCCTCGCCGCCGTCGGCCGGCGCACGCGCAAACGCCTCGGCGCCGCGCTCAGGCTCCGCTCGATCCGGAGCCGGCTCATCGTCGCCTTCGCCGCGCTCCTCGCGATCGGCGCGCTGAACGTCCTGACCTACTACCACGCGGCCAGGCGACGGGCACAGGTCTTCGAAGAGGTGCGGCGGGCGGTCGAACGCCAGACGCTCAGCCTCGAGACGCTGCACCAGCTCGAGGCGACGCACCGGGAGATCACGCTCCTCTCCGGCGTGATCGGCGTCGAGGGACCGCCGCCCTCCGACGCCGAGAGAGTCGGGTTCAGGGTCCGGACGGACTCGATCCTGATGCGCCTCGACCGCCTGCACGAGCTCTCCGCGCCCGAGGACCGGCCGGCCGTCGAAGAGCTCCGGTCGAAAGCCGCCGACCTCGTCTCGAGCTGGCGTGAGTTCTACGACAACCGCGGCGTGGACCCCGTCCGCGCCCTCGAGGTCAGCGTCACCGTCCACCCCCTGGCCGCCGAGCTCATCAACCGCGACGTCCCCACGGCCGTCGAGCGGGAGAAGGCCCGCGTGACCGAGATCAGCGAGGCGTACGTGGCGATGGAGCGCGAGATCTCGCGCTCGATCTGGATGATCTTCGCCGCCTCCGCGCTCTTCGGCAGCCTGCTCGCCATCACGACATCCCGGGATCTTCTCCACGCCATCGGCGCGCTCCGCATGGGCGCCGAGAGGATCGGCCAGGGCGACCTCGACCACCGCATCCACGTCCGCCCCGGCGATGAGCTGGCCGAGGTCGCCGCCAGCTTCAACGTCATGGCCGCGCGCCTGCGCGAGCGCACCGAGGAGATCGACGAGCAGCGCAGGTTCTCCGAGTCGCTGCTCCTCAACATCCTGCCGCGCGGCGTCGCCGACGAGCTGCGCCGCAACGGGCGCGTCGACCCGAAGTACCTCCCCGACACGACGATCATGTTCGCCGACCTCGTCGGGTTCACGCGCCTCTTCGACCTCCTCTCCGTCGACCGGATGGTCCGCCTGCTCGACGACCTCTTCACGGACTTCGACCGCATCGCGCGGCTCTACGGGCTCGAGAAGCTCAAGACGATCGGCGACGCGTACATGTGCGCGGGCGGGCTCCTCCGCGAGGATGCGTCCCACCCGGTCGACACCGTGCTCGCGGCCTTCGACCTCATCAACGCGGTCCAGTACCGGGCCGAGGCCGAAGGGCTCCCCCTGGCGATTCGCATCGGGATCCACACCGGCCCCGTCGCCATGGGCGTCGTGGGGATCGACAAGTTCGCCTTCGACGTCTGGGGCGAGACCGTGAACTTCGCCGCCCGGCTGGAGGCCGCCAGCAGCGAGAACCGGATCAACCTCTCGCACGCGACCTACGTCCGCGTGAAGGACTTCTTCGCCTGCGAGAGCCGGGGCGAGGTCGCGACGAAGGACGGCATCTCCCACCCGATGTACTTCGTTCGGGGGATCCACCCCGAGCTGGTCGGGCCCGGCTCGCCGCCGCCTGCCTTCCGGGAGCGCTACATGGCGTACTTCGAGAAGGCGCCCGCGGGGTTCCCCACGGGATCGATCCTGGTCTCGTGAGCCGGTGCACCATCACCGGAAACCGACCGGCCTCCGTGACCGTTGAGCGGCCGGCCCTCCACGACCGGGGGACCGGCAGGTGCACCGGGCGCGGCGTGGGCCTGCACGGATCTTGCGCCCGGCGGTGGGCGCCGCCCGGACGCTCGGGTCGGGCGGTAGGACCGCGGATCGCCGGGGAGGTGCCGGTCATGGACGAGCAGGAGCGCAGGGGCGCCGAGCGTCCGGTCCGCCTCCAGGTCGCCAGCGCGAAACCGCAGGACGTGGGGCGCGGGGTGGCCCGGGTCGACCAGGCGGCGTTAAGGCGGTTGGGCGTGCGCGAGGGCGAGATCATCGAGATCATCGGCAAACGCAGCACGGCGGCGATCGCGGTGCCGCCGTACCCCGAGGACGAGGGGCTGCGCATCATCCGGCTCGACGGGCTCGAGCGGGCGAACGCCGACGTCGGGATCGGCGACTCGGTCGAGATCCGCCGCGCCGACGTGCGCCCGGCGCGTCGCATCGAGCTCGCGCCCGCCCAGAAGAACGTGCGCCTCACCGGCTCGGGCGCGATGCTGCGACGGACCTTCCTCGGCCGGCCCCTGGTCGCCGGCGACGTCGTCTCGACCTCCGTCTACCGCCGCGCGGCGATGGGGCCGGAGATGATGGGGATGTTCCCCGAGGACATCTTCCGGATGTTCTTCGAGCAGCCGGCGTTCGGGCTCCAGGAGATCCGTCTGCGCGTCGTCTCGACCCAGCCCAAGGGGATCGTCCAGGTCTCCGAGGACACGGAGATCCAGCTCCTCCCCGAGTACGTGGAGGCGGCGGAGGTCCCGCGTCGCACGGACGTGACGTACGACGACGTCGGCGGCCTCGGCGACACGATCCAGCAGGTCCGGGAGATGATCGAGCTGCCGCTCAAGCACCCGGAGCTCTTCGCCCGGCTGGGGATCGACCCGCCGAAGGGGGTGCTGCTCCACGGGCCGCCGGGGACGGGGAAGACGCTCCTGGCGCGCGCCGTCGCGAACGAGGCGGACGCGTCCTTCTTCCACATCGCCGGGCCGGAGATCATGGGCCGCTTCTACGGCGAGTCCGAGCAGCGGCTCCGGGACATCTTCCAGCAGGCGCAGCAGCAGGCGCCGTCGATCATCTTCATCGACGAGCTGGACTCGATCGCGCCGAAGCGCGAGCAGGTCACGGGCGAGGTCGAGCGGCGGGTCGTGGCGCAGCTCCTGACCCTGATGGACGGCCTCGAGCCGCGGCAGAACGTGGTCGTGATCGGCGCGACGAACCGCATCGACGCGATCGACGAGGCGCTGCGGCGACCCGGGCGCTTCGACCGCGAGATCGTGGTCGGCGTGCCGGACCAGGACGGCCGGCGCGAGATCCTGGCGATCCACACCCGCGGGATGCCCCTCGCCGAGGACGTGAACCTGGACGACCTGGCGCGGACCACCTACGGCTTCGTCGGCGCAGACCTCGCCGCCCTCGCCCGCGAGGCGGCGATCGAGACGCTGCGTCGCAACCTCCCGGAAATCAATCTGGAGGAGGGCGAGATCCCGCCCGAAGTGCTGGAGCGGCTCCAGGTGACGGCGCGGGACTTCGAGGCCGCGATGCGACGGGTCCAGCCGTCGGCGCTGCGGGAGATCATGATCCAGGTGCCGAACGTGCGCTGGGACGACGTGGGCGGGCTCGAGGAGGCGAAGCAGATCCTCCGCGAGGGCGTCGAGCTGCCCCTCAAGCACCCGGAGGCGTTCCACCGGCTGGGGATCCGACCGGCGAAGGGGTTCCTCCTCTTCGGTCCCCCCGGCACCGGGAAGACGCTCCTGGCCAAGGCGGTGGCCCGCGAGGCGGAGTCGAACTTCATCGCCACCAAGTCGAGCGACCTCCTGTCGAAGTGGTACGGCGAGTCGGAGCAGCAGGTCAGCCGGCTCTTCCAGCGGGCGCGGCAGGTCGCGCCGACGGTGATCTTCATCGACGAGATCGAGTCGCTCGCGCCGCAGCGGGGCGGCGGGCTCGGCGAGCCCGCGGTGACGGAGCGCGTCGTGAACACGCTCCTGTCGGAGATGGACGGCCTCGAGGAACTGGAGGGCGTGGTCGTGATCGGCGCGACGAATCGCCCGACGCTGATCGACCCTGCGCTGCTCCGGCCGGGTCGCTTCGACGAGCTGGTCTACGTGCCGGTCCCCGACCGGGACGGCCGGCTCAAGATCCTCCAGATCCACACCGCGGACATGCCGCTCGCTGACGACGTGGACCTGGAAGATCTGGCCGACCGAACCGCGGGGTACACGGGCGCGGACCTGGAGGACCTGGTCCGCCGAGCCGGGATGCAGGCGCTGCGCGAGAACATACATGCGACGGAGGTCCCGATGCGCTACTTCGAGCGGGCGCTCGAGGAGGTCCGGGCCTCCGTCCCGCCCGAGACCGAGCGGGAGTACGAGCGGCTGGCGGAGGAGCTGAAGCGTCGGGCGAACGAGCCGCGGCGAATCGGGTTCGACGTGGCGATCGACCGCTCGCGCGGACGCGAAGGCGGCGAGGAGAGGCGGATGGCGGCGGATTGAATGGCCGCACGAAAAGAGGCGGGGCGCCGTGAACGGTGCCCCGCCTCACATCGCGTTTCGTTCGACGGAGCCGCCGACCGCGAGCCCGCTCGGCCCACTCCCACGACCCCGGCGGGCTCGCCGATCGTCACGGCGGCGACTCACTTCAGCATCTGCGGCAGCGTGGTCAGCTCCAGGATCTGGAACCGGCGCACCCCGACCGGGAGCTGGATCTCCACGGTGTCGCCCACCTTCGCACCCATGAGTCCCCGGCCCAGCGGGCTCGACATCGAGATGTGCCCGGCGTCCAGGTCCATGAAGTCCCCGGCGACGATGGTGTAGGTGAATTCGTCGCCCGTGTCCAGGTTCTTCACCGTGAGCCGCGAGCCGAAGCCAACCCGGTCCTCCGGGATCGCGTTCACGTCGATCTTGGACAGCTCGTGCAGCCGCTGGGTCAGGTGGTTGATCCGCGCCTGCACGAACTTCTGCCGGTCGAGCGCCGAGTGGTACTCCGCGTTCTCCCGCAGGTCTCCGAGCTCGACGGCCTTCTGGATCGCCTTGGGGATCGTGACGTTCAGCTCGTGGCCGAGCCGCTCGAGTTCCTCGGATATCTTGGCCTTGATCTCATCGAGCATGGACGACCTCCGTTCTACCACTCGCCCCGGCGCCTTCCGATGCTCGCGGGCCGCGGGCGAAAATAAAGCGACGGCCCCCCGGCGCCGTTCTCGCCACGGCGCCGCAGGGCCGAGATTGCGGATCATTCTTCCCGTAAAATAGCGGTTTGCGCGAGGAAAAGGGAGCCCCGCCCTCCGAGAGGGCGGCGAGCGGGTGGCCGTAGGCGCCCGGGGCGGGAGGGCGCCGTTGCTTCTGCGAACGGCGCCTATGGGTGTGGTCAGGGGAAAATCGACACGCTCTGCTGGAGGGTGTGGGCGCTCCAGGCACCCACCCGTTCGAGCCTTGGCGGGGAATAAGGTGCCCGGGACGTGGGTTCCGTGGCGCTCACAGGGTACGAGCGGGGCGCCGGGAACGGGCGTGCGCCGCCGGTCTGCGCCTGGCGCAACCCGCGAGAGGTGGTGGTCCCGTGCGTCGCCTTCTCCATGGCTGCCTCCGTGGAACGTTCGCTGTGGTCCGTCCGTCGATGCCGCATCGGTCTCCGCATCACCCTACCGGAAACGGGGCGAGGGATGATCATCGGCGGGAGCGGACGGTCAGGAGACCGTCGAGGGAGGGGGCGCAGAGGTGCGCCAGGTCGAAGGCGGAGGGGTCGCGTCGACGCAGGTGCGCGGCGGCATCGGAGGAGCACAGCGGGTTTGGGAGAGGACGGCGGGGTCGAAGAACCGCAGCGGGCGTCGTGCGCCGCCCGCACGGAGGCGGGCGGCGCACAGCCCCTCCCCGGTCACTGGTTCAACCACATCCTGACGGTGCCGTCGTTGGACGTCGCCGCCAAGTCCAGGCTTCCGTCTCCGTCCACATCACCGAGCGCGACCGATAAGGCCTCAGCGGGCATGGTGTACCCGGCGTCGAATGCGAAACTCCCGCGACCGTCGTTCAGCAGTACAGAGATTCGAGATGTGGTGAAATTCGCCGCGACCACGTCCAGGTCCCCATCCCCATCCACGTCCCCCAGGGCGATCGATTCCGGCCCGTCTCCCACCGGGTACGTGGCCGCCAGGCTGAAGTTCCCGCCGTCGTTCGAGAATACCGAGACGTTGGCGGACAGGACACTCGCGACGGCCATGTCCAGGTCCCCATCCCCGTCCAGGTCGCCGAGCACGACCGATTCCGGGCGGGCGCCCACGGTGTGATTGCTTTGGGAGCCGAAGCTGTCCGACCCGGAGGTCGACGCGATGCGGTAGCGCCCCACCACGGGTCGAGTCCCCCCGAGCCCCGTCGTGAGCGTGACCTCGACCTCCTCACCCGGGAAGAAGTCCCCGCCGGGCCCCATGGGGGCGAAGACCAAGGAGCTGCCCACGCCGCTGTATGCACCCACGAGGTTGCGGCCACTCTGGAACCCGTGCACGACGAAACTGGTCGGATCGGCCGAGGGGATGTCGGGACAGCGCGCCGCGGCCAGCCGCACCGTACGCGCAAGGCGATGGGCCGGGGGATCCAGCGGCGGGATCGCGAGCCAGGCCTCCGTGCCCCCTTCAGGACCGAGCGTAGCGGTCGGGGTCCCGGCCGGCCCGGCCACGCGCACCTCGACCGGTGCGGTGGTCTCCACCCGGGTC
>VSDC01000109.1:0-6941 GCA_047459275.1 Gemmatimonadota bacterium | reverse complement strand
CGCCCTTCAGGTTCCGCTCCAGCCACTCCGTCATCATGGTGTAGAGGTGCAGCGACGTGTTGCCGCCCGAGATGGAGTGGTTCCGGTTCGGGTACAGCATGAAGTCGAACTGCTTCCCCGCGTCCTGGAGCGCCTGGACGAGGTGCACCGCGTTCTGGAAGTGCACGTTGTCGTCCGCGGTGCCGTGGATCAGGAAGAGGCGCCCTTTGATCCCCTCGACGTGCGTGATCGGCGACCCCTTTCGGTATCCCTCCGGGTTCTCCTGCGGCGTACGCATGAAGCGCTCGGTGTATATCGTGTCGTACAGCCGCCAGTCGGTCACGGGCGCCACCGAGATCCCCGCGCGGAAGAGCTCACCCCCGCGCGCCATCGTGAGGGCGGTCATGTAACCGCCGTAGCTCCACCCCCAGATCCCGATCCGCGACGCGTCCACGTACGGGAGCGACGCCAGGTACCGCGCGCCGGCGATCTGGTCGTTGCTCTCGTACTCGCCCAGGTTCAGGTAGGTGATCTTCTTGAAAGCGCTCCCGCGCGCGCCGGTGCCGCGGTTGTCGATGCTCGCCACGATGTAGCCCCGCTGGGCGAGCGCCTGGTGCCAGAGGTAACGCGTCCCGCCCCAGGCGTCCAGAACGGTCTGCGAGCCCGGACCGCCGTAGACGTACATCAGGACCGGGTACCGGCGCGACGGGTCGAAATCCGGCGGCTTGATCATCCAGCCGTTCAGCTCGACGCCGTCATCGGTGGTGAAGGTGAAGAACTCTGGCGGCCGGGCGCCGGCGCGCTCGAGCTCCCGGGCGACGCGGGCGTTGTCGAACAGCGGCCGGACGAGGCGGCCGTCGGCCTCGTGCACCCGCGCGAGCGGCGGGACCGCCGCGCTCGAGTAGGTGTCGATGAACAGGCTGAAATCAGGGCTGAAGCTGATCGAGTGGGTTCCCGGCTCCCGCGTGATCCGCTCCATGGCGCCGCCGTTCAGCGGGACTCGGTAGAGATGCCGCTCCAGCGGGCTCGCCTCGGAGGCCGCGAAGTAGACCCACCCGTTGGCTTCGTCGACGCCGTAGAACTCGGTCACATCCCAGGCGCCGTCGGTCAGCTTCCGGATCTGGCGACCCTCGCGGTCGAAGAGGTAGAGGTGGTTGTAGCCGTCCCGCTCGCTCGACCAGACGAAGCGCGTGCCGCCGGCGATCCAGGTGAGGTCGTCGTCGACGTCGACCCACTTCTCATCCTTGTCGGTCATGATGACCCGCGCCCGGCCGGTCCGCACGTCCGCCAGCATGACCTCGAGCCGGTTCTGATGGCGATTCAGCCGCTGGATCACCAGCTCGTCGGGCGACGCGGCCCAATCCATCCGCGCCAGGTAGACGTTGGTGTCGGCGCCCGTGTCGATCCACACGACGCTGCCATCGGCGAGGTTGATGACTCCGATCTGCGCGATCGAGTTCGCCTCCCCCGCCTTCGGGTAGCGGAGCGGGATCGGCTGGGAGTACAGCCCCAGATCGTCGATCATGTAGAAGATCCGGACCGGGCTCTGGTCGAGGCGCCAGAAGGCGATCTTCCTTCCGTCCGGGCTCCAGCGCCAGCCGTCGCGCAGCCCCAGCTCTTCCTCGTAGACCCAGTCGAAGGTCCCGTTGATGATCGTCTCGCTGCCGTCGGTCGTGAGCTGCGTCTCGGCGCCCGTGCGCAGATCGGTGACGAAGATGTTGTGGTCGCGCACGAAGCCGACCCTGGTCCCATCGGGCGAGAACTTCGCGAACATCTGCCACCCGGGTCGCGTCGAGACGGGCGTGAGGCGCTTGGTGGCGACGTCGTAGACGTAGTAGGTCCCCTTGGTGTTCTGCCGCCAGACGCGCTGCGTGTTCGTGAAGATCAGGACCTTCGTCTCGTCTGCGGAGAAGTCGAAGTCCTCGATCGCGATCGGCTCGCGCGCGCCGGGCGGGACGAGCGTCTTGCCGTCGATCAGGAGCGTGCGCTCGCCCGAGCGGGCATCCTCGATCCAGAGGTCGGTCGCGCCGGTGCGCGGGTTGCGCTCGACGATCGCGTAGCGAGCGCCGTCGCTGAGCCACTTCCGCGGCGCGAGGCCCTGGAGACGGAAGTCGTTGGAGGCGAAGATCCGCTCGACCGTGATGCGCTGCGCCGCCGAAGGGCTCGCCAGGACGGTGGCGGCGATGGCGGTCGCCAGCGCGACGGTAGGTATACGGAATTTCCTCATCGTCACCTGGAGGGTTGAGTGGTCGGAGGCCGCATGTCCTTTCCGCAGCGGCCATGGACGATCGACGATCGTCCGCACTTCCGCGAGGCAGTTACTCCCCATCGCCCGGAAATGTGCCCTGCCGCCGGGGGCGTGGCAAGGCAAACCGGGTCCGGCGCTGCCGCACCGGACCCGGCGTTGGTCGGCTCTCGACCCGGCGCCGGTCCCGGCGCCGGGGGCGGGACGCGATCAGCTCATCCGCACTCGCTGTACCCGCACGAGAAGCACTTCACGCACCCCTCCATGTAATGGAGATCGGAGGAGCACTCGGGGCACGTGCCGAGGAAGGCCGCGCCGGAGTCGTAGCGTCCGAGCTCGAGCTGCTGCACCGGCGCGGGCACCGTGGCGGACGCGGCGACCGGCGGCTGCGTGACCGGCAGCAGCTCCTGCTGCACGCCCGCGCGCTCTGCCTCGTAGAGCGCGAGCGCCTGGGCGACTGCATCCGGCATCGAGAGCACCTTGTTGGGCCCGAAGCCGACGGCCCGATCACAGGAGATGCCGCGCAGTTGCTGGATGATGTCCGTGATCGAGATCCCGCTGCGCAGCGAGAGCGAGATCAGACGGCCGATCGCCTCGGCGTCCGCCATCGCCGCGCCGCCGGCCTTCCCCAGCGTCGCGAAGACCTCGAAGGGACGTCCCTGCTCGTCCTGGTTGATCGTGACGTACAGGTCGCCCAGCGGGCTCGGCATGCGGTACGTCTTCCCCGCGAGCATCTGCGGACGGGTTCGCTTGTGCCGGCGCTTCTGATTGCGCTCCTCGGCCTCGCGGAGCTGCTCGCGGAGCTGGTCGATCTCCTGCTCGAGCTGGTGGATCCGCTCGCGGGCGTCGGCGAGCGCCGCCTCCGTGTCGGCCAGCGACGTCGTCGCCTCCGCACTCGCCACCTGCTTGGCGGTCTTCCCGGTCGAGAGCACCTGCATCGGGCGGCTCCCGTCACGGTAGACCGTCACGCCCTTGCACCCCAGCTCGTACGCCTGGATGTAGATCTTCCGCACGTCCTCCCGGGTGGCGTGCTCCGGGAAGTTGCACGTCTTGGAGATCGCCGAATCCACGTACTCCTGGAAGGCGGCCTGCATCCGGATGTGCCACTCGGGCGTGACGTCGTGCGCCGTCACGAAGACGCGCTGGACCTCTTCCGGCACCTCCGGGAAGTGGATGTGCCCTTCCTCGGCGATGCGCCGCATCAGCTCGTCGGAGTACCACCCCTGGGCCTTCGCGATGCGGACGAAGTCCTCGTTGACGTCCGGCATCAGCACGCCGGCCTGGTTGCGCATGAAAGCGACGGCGAAGAGCGGCTCGATCCCGCCCGAGCACCCGGCGATGATCGAGATCGTCCCGGTCGGCGCGACCGTCGTCGTGTTGCAGTTGCGCAGCTTCCGCATCGGGCGGATCCGGTTGCCGTCCTTGTCCCGGGCGCAGGTATCGTCCGGACCCCAGATGCTCTCTTCCCAGGCCGGGAAGGTGCCGCGCTGCTCGGCCAGCTTCTCCGAGGCGTTCTTCGACTCGTTGTCGATGAAGGCCATGAGCTTGCGGGCGAGCTGGACGCCCTCCTCGCTGTTGTACGGCACGCCCACGCGCACCAGGAGGTCCGCCCACCCCATGATCCCGAGCCCGATCCGGCGGATCTTGTGCGCTAGCTCGTGGATCTGCGGGAGCGGGTACTGGTTCGCGTCGATCACGTTGTCCAGGAAGTGCGTCGCCAGGTGCACCGCCCGGCGCAGCCCGTCCCAGTCGATCTTCTCCTCGACCGGCGCGTTGGCGGGCGCATCCAGCTTCGCGAACACCCCGACGTTGATCGAGCCCAGGTTGCAGACGTCGTACGGCAGGAGCGGCTGCTCACCGCACGGGTTCGTGGCCTCGTAGCTGCCCAGCTTCGGTACCGGGTTGTAGTAGTTCGCCCGGTCGATGAAGAAGACGCCCGGCTCGCCCGTGCTCCACGCGCCCTCGACGATCAGGTCGAAGATCTCACGCGCGTCTTCGTAGCCGACCACCTCGCCCGTGCGCGGGTTGACCAGCGGGTACTTCTCGCCCTTCTTCAACGCCTCCATGAAGGCGTCGGTCACCGCCACGGAGATGTTGAAGTTCGTGATCTGCGTGACGTCGTTCTTGCAGGTGATGAACTCCCGGATGTCCGGGTGGTCGACCCGCAGGATCCCCATGTTCGCGCCGCGGCGCGTGCCGCCCTGCTTGACCACCTCCGTCGAGGAGTCGTAGAGGCGCATGAAGGAGACCGGACCGCTCGCCACGCCCGAGGTCGAGCGCACGAAGTCCCCGGCCGGGCGCAGGCGGCTGAAGGAGAAGCCCGTCCCCCCGCCCGACTGGTGCACCAGCGCCATGGACCGGAGGGTGTCGTAGATCCCGTCACGGCCGTTCGAGAGCGTGTCCTCGACCGGGAGCACGAAGCACGCGCTGAGCTGCCCCAGCGGACGCCCGGCGTTCATCAGCGTCGGCGAGTTCGGCTCGAAGATCCGCTGCGTCATCATGCGGTAGAACTCGCGCGCGAGCGCATCGACCGCGCCCTCGCTCGCCCCGTACTTCGCGTCCTGCTCGGCGATGACGCGCGCGACCCGCCAGAACATCTGCTCCGGCTCTTCGATCGGCCGCCCCTGCTCGTCCTTCTTCAGGTAGCGGCGCGCCAGGATGATCCGCGCGTTCTCCGACAGCTCCGCGGGCGGCAGATCGTCAGGCATCTGGTCGGGCCCGGGCACGCTGAACAGCTCCGGGTCCGCCGGACGAGTCTGGTTGCGATCCATCGGGTCTCCTTCGGACTAGAACGGGAACTCTGGGGATTGAAACGCCAACACGGCGAACTGCAAAGACAACAAAAAAAGCGAAAGCGCTTGGACTTGTCGAACGATCGGGGTGAAAGCCCCGCCTACGCTCACTCCCGACTGCGGGCACCCAATATGTTGTGGGGAGCCCATGATAACGCCCCGACATCTTGGGGTCAAGGGGCACGTTCGGGGACGCAAGGATCATACCCCGAAGAGGCCGATGGGCTCCCCGGACGCGCGAAAAATTTTTGATAAATTGCACGGAGGCAGAGGGTTACGATCGGCCGCCCGGAGGGTGCGTTCGAGGCACGGCGGCCGGACCTGCCCGCACCACCGCGAACACCTCGAGCACGGTGGAGGCGACCGACGCGGACCCGCTCGGAACGGCGCTTGCGGCGGCGCCGGCCGCGAATCGCCGGCGTCATCCGCGAGCCGGCGACACCAGCCACGAGTCGGCGGCGCCGGCCGCGAATCGCCGGCGGAGCGGGACGCGTGCCAGAGAAAGACACCAAGCGGGCGTACGACCTCGGGGAGATGCTCGGCCGCATCCGGGCCGCCGTGCGGCGGTACCCGAAGGCGGCGCTGTTCGAACTGGCGGAGGAAGGGTACGACACGCCGTTCGAGCTGCTCGTCGCGTGCGTGATCTCGACGCGGACGCGGGACGAGCAGACGCTCGAGGTGTCGCGGCGCCTGTTCGATCGTGCGCGAACCCCCGCTGCGATGGCCGCGCTGCCGGAGCGGGATATCGAGACGCTGCTCCACGGGTCGACGTTCAGGGAGCGGAAGGCTCGTCAGATCCGCGACATCGCGCGGCGAGTCGAGGCCGAACACGAAGGGACGCTCCCGTGCGATGAGGGGGTGCTGCGGTCGTTCGCCGGCGTCGGTCCCAAGTGCGCGAACCTGGTCCTGGGTATCGCGTGCGGCGAGCCCCGGGTCAGCGCGGACGTGCACGTGCACCGCGTGGTGAACCGTTGGGGGTACGTGCGGACGCGGTCCCCGGAACGAACAATGACGGCGCTCGAGGAGAAGGTTCCGCCGCGTCACCGCGTGGAGATCAACGAGCTGCTCGTCCCGTTCGGGAAGCACATCTGCACGCGGACGAGACCGCGGTGCTCGACGTGCCCGGTGCTCGAGTACTGCCGCCAGGTCGGCGTGACCGAGCACCGATAGGTCAAGCTCCCGGCGGCAGCGGCTCCCCGCCCTCGACCTCCCCCTCCGGTGCTGCTTCCTCGTGGATCCTGTGCTGCCGCTCCCACTCGGCGAGGCGCTCCTCCTCGACGCCGGGCTCGGGAACCCGCGGCGGAATCGGCTGCCGCCTGCGAGCGCGCCCCTTCATGCCCTGCCCGTAGACCTGCGCGTCCTGGCGCCGGTCCTCGGGCTGGTCGGGATAGGACTTGTAGTCGGTGGCGCCCGCCTCGTCGTAGTCGATGCGATACTGGTCCGGCCGTTTTCCGCCCATGGATCCCCCGGTCGTTGCGATTCCCCGAACGGCGCCCTCCGTCCGCGCGGGGCAAGGCCAATCGGTCTCTGCCTCCCCTTGCCGCAGAAGACCTCAGGTTTCGTACCACCCGGGACGACGGACGGCCGGGATCGGCCGGACCCCCAAGTCGGGAGTACGACCCGGATCGGCCGAACCCACTCACGAAGACGCTCCGATCGCTCGGAATCCGATCAGAAATACGATCCGAACCGCAGATACGCGGCGGGGCGGCTGCCCGGGACGGCGCCGTGGATCGGGAAGCCGATGCCGGCGCGGAGCCGGAACCATAGGATCGCCTGCATGTCGACGATGAGCTCGCCGCCCGCTCCCACCAGGGGAGCCGCCTCCCTGCCGCCGCACCCGGTAAAGACCGCCTGCTGCCCGGGCGTGCACCAGGCGTCGCCTGCATCGAGGAACGCGGCGCCGGAGATGCGATCGACGTAGA
>VSDC01000108.1:0-6946 GCA_047459275.1 Gemmatimonadota bacterium | reverse complement strand
CGCCCTGCGCCGCGCGGAGCCGGCGGTAGAACGACGTCGCATCCCCCTCGAACGAGGCCCGCAGGCGCGGATGCGATCGTATGGCTCATGGCGCGGAAAGATAGGAGCGCCCCCGACCCGGCACCACGGGGGGGGGCATCGGGACGGCGCCCCTTCGGCGTGCCGATCCAGCGCCGACCGCGCTTCCCACCGGGGCTGGAACGCCCGTGGCGGCCCCGCTATCCTTTCCGCCATGTCTAGGATCGTGGGCACGGGGCGCCATCTCCCCGCACGAGTGCTGTACAATCGGGAGCTCGAGGAGACGGCGGGCGTGACGGACGAGTGGATCGTGCGTCGCATGGGGATCCGGGAACGGCGGGTCGCCGAGCCCGGCGTGGGCTCTGTCGCCATGGGCACGAGAGCCGCGCGCGCCGCCCTGGAGGACGCAGGAATCGCGGCCGACGCGCTCGGACTGATCGTGGTCGCGACGTCGACGCCGGATCACCTCACGCCGCCGACGGCCGCGGAGATCCAGGCGGAGATCGGCGCCACGGGCGCGGCGTGCTTCGACATCGAGGCGGGGTTCGCAGGCTGGATCCACGCCCTCGTCACCGCGGACGCGCTGCTCCGGGCGGGCCACGCGGAGCACGCGCTGGTCATCGGCGTCGACAAGCTCTCGACCGTGGTCGACCGGGCGGACCCGCAGACCGGCCCGCTCTTCGGCGACGGCGCGGGAGCCGTCGTTCTCGCGGCCGGCGACGGACCGCTCGCGATCCGCGCCTCCGCCTGGTGGGCCGACGGCCGACTCGCCGAAGCCCTCGTGCGCCCCGGCGGCGGTGCGCTCCGGCCCTTCGACGAGCGCGTCCTCGAGGAGCGCGCGCACCTGCTGCGCATGGAGGGGACGAAGCTCTTCCGCCAATCGGTCCGCACGATGGCCGCCCAGGCCGCCCTCGCCCTCGAGCGCGCCGGCCTCGGCGTCGACGACATCGCGCTCGTCGTGCCGCACCAGGCGAACCTGCGCATCCTCGAGGCGTTCTCCCGGGAGGCCGGGATCCCGCTCGAGCGCGTCTTCGTCAACATCGACCGCTACGGGAACACCGGCGCGGCCACCATCCCGATCGCCCTCGACGAGGCCGCCGAGTCCGGACGGCTCCCGGCCGACGCGCCGGTGCTCCTCGTGTCCTTCGGTGCGGGCGCGACCGCGGGCGCGGTGGTGCTGGGCGGAGGGTGATCCTACCGTACCCGCATCCGCTGAACCGCACGGTTCCCGATCCCGTCCGAGACGATCACCTCGACCTCCCTCGCATCGGACCGGATCGTGGCTGAGCCACCGCGCGCGAAGGAGAGGACCTGGCCGGTCGCCGGGTCGCGGACCACGACCAGCGGCGCGCCAGCCGCGTTCCACTGGACGCGCAGCCGGCGCGGGTCGGCCGGGTCCGCCTGGGCCGCCGGCGCCGCGGCGACCGCCGCCTGCCGCACCCGCTCCGCCAGCACGCCGCCGGGGCCGATCAGCCGAAGGCGCTCCAGCCGATGCGGCTGCGCCACGCTCACCGGCACGGCGAAGGAGAAGAACTGCACGTCCGGACCGTGGCCGAGGCGGTGGGGTTCGAACGCCAGCTCGAAGACGACGCCGCCGGCGCCGTCGATCCCCTGGAGACGGTACGGCCCCGACCGCGACGGGAGCACCGGAGCGGTGTTCGCTTCGTACGCGGGCTCGAGCACCGCGCCCGTGGCGCCGATCCGGCCCCAGAGCATGAGGACCGGCTCATCCGACGCAGCCTTGTCAAAGGAGCTCGCCTCCATCTGGCGGAAGCTCAGCACCGCCCGGTACGTGTAATCGCTGATCCATTCCGGCGTGCAGTAGGACATGAGGTCGTAATACTCCCACGGCTCCCGGATCTCGCCCCGGGCAAGGTCGAGCCCGAAGACGCCGATCGACGCATTGAGGTACGGGTAAGCCGGATCCGGATTGGAAGGGTCGCCGCAGGGAGCGTGGCGGCGGCCGAAGTTGTGGCCCCACTCGTGCGCGGCGGTGGCCGCGCCGCAGACGTCCAGACCCATGGCGACGGGGTACCCGACGTACCCCAGGCCGCAATACACGGGGGCTTCGAAGGGAGCAACGCCGTAGTAGTAATGGCTGGCGCCCTCCGTGACGCGAAGCTGGTAGAGCTCGGACAGGACCGTCTCCCAATCTTCCGCGGTGGTCAGGGTCCCGGGGCTCGGCGTGAACACCGCATGGACGCTCGCCTCGGCGCTCGGGATCGGGAACATCGCCAGTGCGTCGGCGAGGTAGGAGTTGGCGTTCGCGGCGCTCACATCTCCCACCCGACCCGACGTGGCGAGCCGTATGGGCACGAACACGACCCGGAACGGACTGAGCGCCCGGACGTCGATCGGGAGCGAGCTCCCGGAAGCGGGAACGGTGTTGTCGCTTTCGTTCGTCTCGAAGATCTCGTCGTCCGGGTCGACGGTGATGCGGATCGCCAGCCCGGGGACGATGCGCTCGCCGGGCACGATCAGGTTCCACGAGCTCCCCAGCACGCCTTCCTGCGGGGCGGTGAGCACATGGGCCACCGGCGCCGGAAGCCGCTCGCTCGCGACCAACGAGCCGTGCACATAGAAATCGACGCGTACATCCGGCTGGACCGAAGCCGGCTGGTCGGCGATGACGAAGACGCGCAGCATGGCGTCGCGCCCGGCGACGAGCGGGACGTCCCCCGCGGGCGTCTGGACGGATTGGACCAGGTACGCGTATGGAATCGACAGGTTGATCGGATCACCCGCGAAGGCCCGGAAGGTCACGTCCGGGAGACCCGCGATCCGTGCCGTGACGGTGTGCCGCCCGGGCGAGCCGAGCGTGAGGTATGTCCGTGCCAGTCCGCCCACGTCGGTCGTCGATGTCGCCGGATCGACACTGCCGTCGCCCTCCGTCACTTCCCAGGCGACGGTGAGGCCTTCGATCCCGTTGCCGTACGCGTCCGTCGCCTGCATCACCAATGGTTGGGGGAGCTGCACGCCGGCCGGTCCAGACTGCTCCATGCCGGAAAAGGCCATTGTCATGGCCGGCGCACCGGGCAACGCCGTTGCGCGGAAAGTCACCTTCGCCGCGCTCCCGGAGATCTCCGCCGCCACCTCGTGTTCTCCGGCCCGTGTGCCCAGCGTCCATTCGGCGTACGCCTTCCCATCGAGCCCCGTCTCGGCGACCTCCGGCGAGACGGTGCCCGCGCCGTCGCCGGGCGTGAACCGGACGCGGACGCCGGGCACGGGGTTCGAGTAGCGGTCGAGCACCAGAACGACCAGCGAATCCGGAGCCGGCTCACCGACCGTGCCGCGTTGTGCGTCCCCCGCCACCGCGCGGCTCTCGGACGGCTCGGCCGGAATCACGTGCAGCGGCGTCGAGTCGCCTGCGCACCCCGCGGCCACGGCCCCGGCCGCGAGCAAGGCGAAGCGATACCACCGAGCGCCCTTGGCGTTCATGCTCGTGCACCTCCAGCGGAGCATCGCTCAGTTTTTCGAGGGAGTCCGACCGCGTCCGGCCTCAGATGCCGAATCCGACCGTGAGGCGGGGCACTCGGAACCGGAACGGCTCCGGCACGTCATTCTCGTCGTATCGGCCCATGAGTTGGAGCGCACCAAGAGTTATGGCGACGGCGCCGAAATCGACGGCCGCCAATCCACCCATGAGCACGCCGCCCGCATCGCGGCGGATCCCCGACCACCCCTCTTCCCGGTAGATCCCGTAGCCGCCGAAGCCCGTCAGGTCGACCGGCCCGATCCGCAAGAGCCGCAGCCCGATCGCGCCGCCGCCGAGCAGCGACTCGTATCGGCCTCCCGTACCGGCCATGCCGAGCCCGATCACGGACGCTGGGCCCACGCCGAGCTGGACGAGCCCGCCCCCGGCGTAGTGCGGACGAGCCCGGCTCATCGCGACCGCGCCGAGCGCCTGTACGCGCACCTGCGGCCCCCCTCCGGGCGCACCCGGCATCTGCGCTTCCGCGACGGACGCCGCCGCCAGCAACGCGACGAGCGCCCACGCCGTCGGTTTCGTTACTCCACCCATGACTCTCCTCCGACTCTCCACGTCGGCGATCTCCTGACCAGCCTACAACAGTGGCCACACCAACCGCACCACCCTCTCCCGGAGCCGCCCTGACCACGGCCGGCGCCGGAACTCGTCCAGACGGATCTCGTGTGCGTCCCGGAGATCGGCCATGAAGATCGAGTCCATGGCCGCGCCGAGCAGCGGGTCGTGGGCCAGGATCGCGACTTCCTCGTTGAGACGAAGCGAGCGGTTGTCGAAGTTGAGCGTCCCGATCGCCGTCCACACGCCGTCCACGACGAACGTCTTGGCGTGGACCATCCGCGGCTCGTACTCGTAGATCCGCACGCCCGCCTCGAGCAGATCCTCGTACATCGCGCGCCCCGCGTACCGCACCGATGGCAGGTCCGATCGGCGTCCCGCGGTCAGGACCCGGACGTCCACTCCCCTCCGGACGGCGTCCTCGAGCGCGCGTCTCAGCTCCGGGCCGGGTACGAAATACGAGTTGGTGATGTATAACGTGCGCCGGGCACCGGCGATGGACGTCACCAGGATCCGTTCCGCGGCCGTGCTCCCCAGCGCCGGCCTGCCGTAGAGCACCCCGGCGGACCGCGCCTCGAAGCCGGCCTCCGCCCCGTCGCGCTCCGCTGCGTCGGCGTCGCCGGGGTCGCCGCCGAGGAAGACAAGCTCCCCCACCGCCTCCGCCCACGCCGCCGCGAACACCCCCGCGAGCTGCCGCGCGGCGGGCCCCGTGACCCGGACGTTCGTCTCCCGCCACTCCGGCTCGCTCCCCCGCCCACCGTGCCATACGTCCGCGATCCCGAAGCCGCCCGTGTACCCGATGCGACCGTCCACCACGACCACCCGCGCATGCGACCGGTGCTGCGCCTTGTGCAGCGTGAGCCAGCCCACCGGCCGGAACACGGCCACCCGCGCGCCCGCGGCGCGCAGCCGATCGCCGTAGTGCTCCACAAAGGAATTGCAGCCGAACCCGTCCGCCAGGAAGTGGACGGCCACGCCCGCGCGGGCCCGCTCCTCCAAGATCGCCACCAGTGTGTCCGCGACGGCGCCCGGTCGGCAGAAGTAGACCTGGAACGCGATCGAGCGTTGCGCCGCGCGGAGATCGGCCCAGAGCCGGGGAAAGGTTCCGTCGCCGTCGAGCAGGACCTCGATGCGGTTCCCCGGCTCGAGGACGAGCCCGCCCATCTGCTGCACGGCTTCGGTGAACATATCGTGGTCGACGGCCGGGGGCGGCGCGTCCGGCGTCACGACCAGCCGGCCGCCACGCATGATGTCGCTCGCCGCGTGGCCGACGAAGGCGAGAGCACCCAGGGAGAGCAGGAGCGTCGCGAAGAGGAGACCGCGTTTCACCGGACGGTACGATACGCCGATCGGCTGCGGAATGCCAGGGTTCCCTCGGTCCTGCACGCCGCGCGACGCTCCGGTCGCCGCGCCGCGCGACGGCCGCCGCACGGGGTCGGGCCGTCGGTCCGGCCGAGCCCGTTCCGGGGGGCGTGTGAAGGCCTGGGCGCTCGCCCATCGCGGCCGGCGTTCCCGTGCGCCCACGAGCCCCCGCCGCTCCAACACATCGCGCCGCCGGCGCGTCTTCAATGTGTCGAAGCGCCCGATTTCCGCCGACCCCGACCGAGGGGGTCGGTCCCCCACCCACACCAGCAAGGAGCGCAAAGATGCGCAAGTGCCGATCGCTCGCCGGCGCCTCGCTGCTTCTGGCCTCGCTCGTCGCCGGAGCGTGCTCGAGTGCGCCGGCCAGGCCCGCGACGCCGGCGCCTCAGCAGCAGGCGGGTCAGGAGGGCGGAGCGCCCGAGGGCGCCCGCGGCCGCGCCGCCGACCGGTCGGGGCCGAGGCCGTACGAATCCGTGATCACGAAGGACGCGATCTCGAAGGACGGCCTGTTCCGCACCCACCGCATCGGCGACAAGCTCTACTTCGAGATCCCGCGCCGCCGGCTCGGCCAGGACATGCTGCTCCTGCGCCGCATCGCCGCGGGCGTGGGCAACCAGGGCTCCAGCGTCGTCCGCTGGGAGCGGAACGGCGACCGGATCCTGCTGCGCCAGGTCTCCTACGAGATCTCCGCCGACTCGACGCGCTCGATCTACCGGGCCGTCTCCGCCGCGTCCCTCGGCCCGATCCTCGCCGCCCTCCAGATCGAGGCCTGGGGGCCGGACAGCGCCGCCGTCGTGGAGGTGACCAGGCTGTTCACCACGGAGGTCCGCGGCCTGGCCGCCCTCGAGCGCATCGCGGCCGATCGCAGCTTCATCGAGCACGTCGCCACCTTCCCGACCAACATCGAGATCGAGGCGACCCAGACCGGTAACCGGCCGCAGCGGCCCGGCTTCGGCGCGCCGACCTCGGCGCCGTCCCAAGGCGGCGGCGACCAGCCCGCGACCGCGCGGGTGCACTGGAGCCTGCTCCTCCTCCCCGAGGAGCCGATGATGCCGCGCCTGCACGACAGCCGCGTCGGTTACAACTCCGTCACGACGATCGACTACTCGCGCCCCGAGCACCGCGCCGAGGAGCGGCGCTACATCCGTCGGTTCCGCCTCGAGAAGAAGGACCCGAACGCGGAGATCTCCGAGCCGGTCAAGCCGATCGTCTTCTGGATCGATCCCGCCACCCCCGAGTGGCTCGTCCCGTGGGTCAAGCGCGGCGTCGAGGCGTGGCAGGAGGCGTTCGAGGGCGCCGGCTTCCGCAACGCGATCCAGGCCCGCGTCGCGCCGACGCCCGAGGAGGACCCCGACTTCTCCCTCTACGACGCCCGGCACTCGGTCATCTACTGGCGCCCGTCGACCACGCAGAACGCGACCGGCGGCCAGCAGGTGGATCCGCGCACCGGCGAGATCCTCAAGGCCGAGGTCAACATGTACCACAACGTGATGAACCTGCTGCGCAACTGGTACTTCATCCAGG
>VSDC01000107.1:0-7039 GCA_047459275.1 Gemmatimonadota bacterium | reverse complement strand
CGCCCGTACGCACGCGGCCCGGCGCACGCTCTTCCTCGCCGTGCCGGTGCTCGTCCTGCTCGTGTGGCTGGTCCTCTATCCGAACCTCTTCGTCCTGTTCGACAGCCTGCGGGTGGACGGCGAGTTCTCGGTCGCGAACTATGCGCGCTTCCTTTCGAGCCGCGCAGAGCTGGGCGCCCTCTGGAACAGCGTCTGGATCTCGGCGGGGAGCGTGCTCCTCTCCGCGCTGATCGGCGTGCCGCTCGCGTTCCTGTTCCACCACCGCGACTTCCCGGGCCGTCGCGTGCTCGCCGGGCTGGCCGCGCTCCCGGTCTCGCTCCCGCCGCTCGTCGGCGTGATCGCGTTCCTCTTCCTCTACGGCGAGACGGGGTTCATGACCCGCGGCGTGCAGCTCCTCCTGGGGCTCGAATCCCCGCCGTGGCGGCTCAACGGCGCGTGGGCGATCCTCCTCGTCCACGCCTACACGATGTACGTCTACTTCTACCTCTTCACCGCCGCCGGGCTCGCTCGCCTCGACGACGCGCACATGGAGGCCGCCGCCGCGCTCGGTGCGTCGCGCTGGACCATCCTGCGACGCGTCACGCTCCCCATGCTCGCCCCCGCGATAGGCGGTGCGTCGCTCCTCGTCTTCATGACGTCGATGGGGTCCTTCAGCGCGCCCTACGTCTTCGGCGGCGGGTTCCGCGTGCTGACCACGCAGGTCTTCGCGAGCAAGCTGAACGGCGAGCTGGGGATGGCCGCCGTCGAGACCGTGATCCTGGCGGCCGTGTCGATGCTGTTCCTCGTACTGCTCCAGCGCTACGAGGCGGGCCGCGCGTACACCGGCGCGGGGAAGGGAACGACCCTCGGGACGCGGCGCGGGGGGTCCGGCGGCGGCACGCGCAGTGCGCGAGGCGGCGGGATCGATGGCTCGGAATCGCCGGACGACGCGGCGCCCGCCGGCGCCGGTGACGGCGACGGGCGCGGGTGGGGCGCGGGCGGTGGACGGGGCTCGGGCCGGAGACGGGTCGCCGGCCTCGGATGGTCCTTCATCGCCGGCGCGATCGTCGTCTTCCTCCTGCTCCCCCACATGACCGTGCTCCTCGTCTCCTTCGTGCCGGAGGGGACGTGGACGACGGAGCTGTTCCCGCCCGAGTACACGCTCGGCAACTACCGCGCCCTCTTCACGCGCCCCGAGCTGCTCACGCCCGTCGTGAATTCGCTGCGCATGGCCACGGCGGCGACGGCGGCGAACATCGTCCTCGCGTTCATCGCCGCCTACCTCCTCGCCCGGAAGCCGTTCCCGGGCCGCGGGCTCCTCGGCGCCCTCGTCGTGCTCCCCTGGGCGCTCCCCGGCACCGTCCTCGCGATCGCCCTGGCGACGACGTTCAGCGCGAATCAGCCGTGGGCCGGCCGCTTCGTCCTCGTCGGCACCGCGGTGATCCTGCCGCTCGCCTACTTCATCCGGAACATCCCGCTGGTCACGCGCGCGGCGCTCACCAGCTTCCGGCAGTTCGATCCGGCGCTCGAGGAGGCCGCCGCGTCCCTCGGCGCCTCCTGGGCGACGACCATGCGACGCGTCGCGCTCCCCCTCGTCCTCCCCGGCCTCCTCGCCGGTGCGCTCCTCGCCTTCGTCACCGCCCTCGGCGAGTTTGTCGCGTCGATCCTGCTCTACACGCACCGGACGCGCCCGATCTCGATCGAGATCCTGTCGCAGCTCCGCGCCTTCGACTTCGGCGCCGCCGCCGCGTACGCCGTGCTGCTGATCGGGCTCATGGCGCTGGTCTTCGTGATCGGGAATCGAGGATCGGCGGCGGGGATGGATTGAGGGGCCCCGAAAGGGCCTTTCGCCGCGGGATCGGCGCCTGGCGGCGCGGGGTTGGCCGGCTCGCTCCGCTCGCCGGCGGGTGGCCGCTAGCGCGGCGGGGTGGCCCCGCCGCCAAGCGGCGGCCGTCGCCGCCCGTACAGCCGCTCCCGCGCACCGAAGGTGCGCTGCCTACGGCCGCCACCGCCCGCAGGGCCGTGCCCGCCGCCGTCAGGCGGCCGCTCCCCCGCGCGAAGCGCCCAACTACTGCCCGTGCCCCGGCCCCCCGGTCGTCCCGTCCTTAAGGATCCAGATGAACCGGTCCTCACCGCACAGAATGATGTCCACGATCGCCCGCTCGTCCTGCTCGAAGCTCCGACGGTCGGGCAACGACCGATAACACTGCGATCCACCGTTCGCGGTCGGCGGATGGTTGTGCGCGGTGCCGATATAATCCTCGCTCTTGCAAGGGTGGTAGCGCACGCTGGTCGCGCTCGTGTTCTCCATCCGGGCGAGGCGGAAATTCTCCACGATGATCACGCCGTCCCGCTCTTTGCCCTCCAGACAGAGCACGAACTCGACCTCGGTGATGAACGAGTAGAGAAAACGCCACCCTTCGAGGACCTCCTGGGCGATGACGACCGGACCCGTCCGGACGTACGCGGGCTCCGCGGACGCCGGGCTGCGCGCCTTCCCATCAGCGTCCGGTGTCTGCGCAACCAGCGCCGCACTCGCGCACACCAGGAGTACGGCCGTGAGCACCCCAGTGACCTGCCGCACTGCGACCTCCGATGCTGCTCCGCGGCGGACCGCGGCCGTTTGCGCTGCTTCGACGGGGACATCCTTCACCCCCGGAAACGAACAGCCGCCGCGGACGCCAGGCCGTGGCGGCTGCGCGGCCCGTCAGGGGCCGCGAGGAACGGACCATGCAAGCGGTGCGCCGCGTGAAGGACGTGCGAATCGGGATCTCGGGATGGAGCTACGCCGGGTGGCGCGGCCGGTTCTATCCGCAGGACCTGCCCCGGCGGCGGGAACTCGAGTACGCGAGCCGCAAGGTGAGTTCCATCGAGATCAATGGCTCGTTCTACTCGTTGCAGCGCCCCACCAGCTACCAGCGCTGGTACGACGAGACTCCGCGTCACTTCCTCTTCGCGGTCAAAGGGAGCCGTTTCATCACCCACATGAAGAAACTCAGGGACGTGGACACGCCACTCGCCAACTTCTTCGCCTCCGGCGTGTTGCGTCTCGGCGACAAGCTCGGCCCCATCCTCTGGCAGCTCCCGCCCTCGCTCGGCTTCCATCCCGACCGGGTCCGAAGTTTCCTGGAACTCTTGCCGCGCACCACGACCGAGGCCGCCAAGCTCGCCCGCCGCCACGACGAGCACCTCGCCGGCCGGAGCTGGACCCGGGCCCTGTCACATCGCCGGATCCGCTACGCCTTCGAGATCCGCCATCCCTCCTTCCTCGATGCCGAGTTCACGCGCCTCCTCCGCCGTCACCGGGCCGCCCTCGTCTTCGCCGACACCGCCGGCCAGTTCCCGTACGCGGAGGAGATCACCGCCGACTTCGTCTACCTACGCCTCCACGGCGCAGACCAGCTCTACGCAAGCCGATACACAGACGCACAACTCGACTGGTGGGCCGAACGGATCCGCACATGGCGCGACGGCGGCGAGCCCGCTGACGCCGAGCGCATCACCGACGACCCCCCGCCGGGACGGAACGGGCGGGACGTGTTCGTCTATTTCGACAACGACGCCAGGGTCCACGCCCCCTTCGACGCGATGCGATTGGCGGAACGACTGCAGTAGGGGCTCCGGACGGGTGGATCAGCGGCGAGTCGAATGGGTGGGTCGGCGGATGCGGCCGGGTGAATGGATGGGGCGGGGGCCGGGTGGATTCGTGCGCGGGCGGCTCGGATGCTCGTCACGCCGACGATACGGATTCTCGCCCCCTCACCCCCTGCTCCCGGGCCGGAGGAGCATCACCGGGATATCCGCGGCCCGGACGACCTTGTCCGCGGTGCTTCCCAGGAGCAGCCGCTTCAGTCCGCCGTAACCATGGGTCGTCATGGCGATCAGGTCCGAGCCGTCCGCCCTGGCGGCGTCCAGGATCGCGACGGCAGGCGCCGCGTGCTTGATCGCATGCGTGCGAACCTCTCCGGCTCGCGGGCGCAACGCACTCGCCACCCCGCCCAGGTACGCCTCCGCCCTGTTCACCAGCTCCCGTGCGCGCTCCTCGTCCAGCCGGAACACGTGGCCGCCCACGACCAGCTCCGGCGGCACCACGCGAACCAGGGTGTACTGCGTGCGACCCGGCAAGCCGAGCGCCGAGGCGTGCGGCAGGATCTGCTCCGAGAGAACCGACCCGTCGAGGGCGACCAGGATCCGGTCGAACGTCGCCCGGCGCGAGGCGTCGCCGTCGTTCCGGGGCCGAACCAGCAGCACCGGGACCTCCAGGCAGCGCACCACCTCATCGGCGACGCTGCCGAGCCACACCCGCTCGAATCCGCCCCGGCCGTGCGTGCTCATCACGACCATGTCGACCTCGCCCTCCCGCGCAGCCCGCTCGAGCATCGCCGCCGCGCGGCCCACGAGCATGCGAGTTTGAACGGCAACCCCTAGCCGCGACGCGACCTCGTCCGCGATCCGCCCGAGATACTCGCGAGACCGCTCCCGGAACTCCTCGTCCATCTGTGGATCGAGCGCCACGCCGTCGGCGCCGATCGGCAGCTCGTGCACACGAACGAGGACGAGACGCGCACCCGTGCGCCGCACCACCGCCTCCGCATACGGCAGCGCCTGCTCCGCGAACTGGGAGCCGTCGAGCGGCACCATCACCTCGCGATACGACGCGATCCGGGCGGTCGAGCTCAAGGATCTCCCCCCGCCGATCCGCTGCGAACCATGTTGCGACCGGTCATCCCCATCCCCTGCGCAGGAGTGCGCTCGAAATGGACGACGGGCGGCGATCGCCGCCCGTCCCGGTCGGTCTCCCTGCTCCCACGTCTGCGATTCCTGGCAACTCGCGGGCCAGCCACGCCTCCCTCCGCGCCGCCTCCACCATGAGCCTCCGCTCCGCCCGCGCGATGTGCTTCCGGGCCGCATCCACCGCGTCCGGGTTCACCGAGATCGAGTCGATTCCCCACTCGACCAGCCGCTCGGCGTAGTCCGGGTAGACCGAGGGCGCCTGCCCGCAGATCGAACTCGTGATCCCCAGGCGCTGACACTCCCGGATGATCGCATGGATCGCGTCCAGCACCGCCCGGTCGCGCTCGTCGTAGACCGGCGCCACCACCTCGCTGTCTCGGTCCACGCCGAGCACGAGCTGCGTCAGGTCGTTCGAACCGATCGAGACGCCCGTCACCCCCAGCCGCACGTACTCCTCGAGCCAGGAAACGATCGACGGCACCTCCGCCATGACCCAGAGCTGGAGCCGGCGGTCGCGAGCCAGCTTGCTCCGGTCGATCAGCCGACGGCACTCTCGGAACTCCCACCCGGTCCGCACGAACGGGATCATCAGGTGCAGATTGTCGAAATCCGCACGCACCTCCTCGATCACCCGCAGCTCGAGGGCGAAGAGGTCGGGCTCGTGGATGTAGCGGAAGCACCCGCGATACCCGAGCATCGGGTTGTCCTCCGCCGCCTCGAACCGGTCGCCGCCCTCCAGGTTCCGGAACTCGTTCGTCTTGAAGTCCGTCGTCCTGTAGATCACCGGCCGTGGGTGGAACGCTCGGGCGATCACGCGCAGGTCCGCGGCCAGTCGTTCGACGAACTCGTCGCCTCGTCCCTCCTCGAGCAGCAGCCGCGGGTGCCGGCCCTCGAGCGCCGAGAGGATCATGAACTCCGCTCGCACGAGCCCCACGCCATCCACCGGCATCGCCGCCACCTCCTCCGCCCGGTCCGGCTCGCCCAGGTTCACGTACAGCCGCGTCGCGGTCACGATCGGCGGTGCGGACACCACGGCCGGCGCGCCCCGAACGACGTCCGCCGGCTCCGGCGCCCGTGCCGCCTCGCGCTCGGCACCCGCCACGCGCTCGCGCCCCTCCACCGCCTTCGGGCCCCGTCCCTCCTCACGCTCGACGCCCATCGCCTGCCCTTCACGTGCACCCCGCCCATCACCCCCCGCGCGCTCACCGGCAGCCACTTCCCCCGCGACCACCGTCCCCTCCCGCGCATCGACCGTCACCGCCATCCCGTCCTGGAGCACCCGCGTCGCCTCCCGGGTCCCGACGATGCACGGGATCCCCAGCTCCCGTGACACGATCGCCGCGTGAGACGTCATCCCGCCCGAGTCGGTGACGATCGCCGCCGCGCGACGCATGAGCGGGACCCAGTCCGGCGCCGTGCGCGACGTCACCAGGATCTCGCCCTCGCGGAGCTTCCCACCCTCCTTCGGCGAATCCAGCACCCTGACCGTCCCCGAGGCGACGCCCGGGCTCGCGCCAAGCCCGCTCAGCAGCACCTGACCCCGCACCGGCGACCTCGTCCCCGGCCGCTCCCGCAGCGTCGTGACCGGCCGCGTCTGGACCAGGTAGATCCGCCCGTCCTCGATCGCCCACTCCGCGTCCTGCGGCACGCCGTAATGCGCCTCGTCCCGCTTCCCAAGCTCCGCCAGCTCCCGCACCTCGGCCGTGGTCAGGACGGGCGCGGTGGCTTTCTCCTCCGGCAGCTCGACCCGCACGTTCTCGCCCGTCTCCTCGTCCCGGACGAGCATCACGTCCTTGTGCCCGATCAGGCGCACCGTGGCCAACGTGTCCTTCTCGACCTCGTACCGGTCCGGGTTGACCTCGCCGCCCACCACCACCTCGCCCAGACCCCACGCCGCCTCGATGACCAGACGGTTCGGATCGCCGGTCGCCGGGTCGACCGTGAAGAGCACGCCCGCCTTCTCGCTGTCGACCATCTTCTGCACCACGACCGCGATCGGCGCCTCCTCGCCCAGCCCCTGCTTGATCCGGTAGAAGAGGACCCGCGCGCCGTAGCTCGATGCCCAGCAATCGCGGACCCGCTCGATCAGCGCGTCCGCGCCGCGCACGTTCAGGAAGCTCTGGAACATCCCGGCGAACGAGTACTGCGCCGTGTCCTCGACCGTCGCCGAGGAGCGCACGGCGACGGCGAGGTCCTCCACGCCCTCCCGCGAGCCCAGCTCGCGGTACGCCTCCTCGATCTCGCGCCGCACGTCCTCAGGGACCTCGCCGCGCCGCACCGCGTCCTGCAGCGCCTCCGACGCCTCCGCGAGCGCCTCGGAATCGTC
>VSDC01000106.1:0-7050 GCA_047459275.1 Gemmatimonadota bacterium | reverse complement strand
GGGTCCAGCAACCCCTGCCGGGGCATGATCCTGATTTCGATCTGGTACTCGTTCCCTTGCGTGATCCCTCGCGAACCGATTCCCGGGCCCGTCTCTTCGACCCGTTCCCTGCGGTCGATCCCCCCGCGGCCCGTCACTCTTGGACGCGCGACCTCGCTCCCCCTCGCGCGGCTTCCATTTGCTCGGCGCGGCCTCACTCCTCCTCGCGCATCCGCCTGCGCCTCAGCCGCCAGCGTCGACGGTGGGGCGAGAGCTCGTCGTAATCGATTTCTCTCAGCTCCGCGCCCGCCTCGTCTCCGCCTTCCTCGTCCAGGAGCGGGTCGCGCTCGGGGAGCCGCTCGAAGAAGCCGAGGACGAAGGCCTTCAGCACGCCGTACCCCACATAGGCGAGGAGTGCCGGGAAGAAGAAGAGCGCGGGAGCCGTGAGCGCCGCCACGATCGCCGCCACCATGAGCGCCAGCGTCGCCAGCCCCTTCACCGTCCGGAACCCGAACTTCGGCAGGACGGGGTAGAGCACGTGGCTCATCATCAGCGTGCCGAGCAGGAACATCAGGACGATGATCAGCACCGGCCACGGCCACGACGCGAGGTGCTGCTGGAAGAACGTCGTCTGGCTGAACGGATAGAAGGTGGCCAGCGTCATCCCGGCCGACGGCGATGGCAGCCCGTGGAACGCGACCTTGGCGTGCCCCGCCTGCTCCACGTTGAAGCGCGCCAGCCGGATGACCGCGGAGCTGACGTAGTAGAAGGCGACGAGCCAGCTCCACGTGCCGTCGGCCAGGAAGAGGTGGTAGATGATGAACGCCGGCGCGACGCCGAAGCTGATGGCGTCCACCAGCGAGTCCAGCTCCTCGCCGAAGCGGCTCCCGGTCCGTGTAACGCGCGCCACCCGGCCGTCGAGCGTGTCGGCGATCCCGGCGAACACGATCAGCCACGCCGCGGTCGTGAACTGGCCCCGCGCCGCGGAGACGATAGCCCAGATCCCGAAGAACAGGTTGCCGAGCGTGAGCGCGCTCGGGACGATGATGACGCCCTGCTGAAGGCGGCTGCTCATCGGCCTCCTCGCTCCGGTGGCGGCAGCGCCGGATCGTGGACGGGGAAGTCCTCCAGCGCGTATCCCGTGAGCCGGCGGAATACGTCGCGGTAGCGCCGCGACGTCGCCTCGACGACCTCCGGCGGCAGGTCCGGCGCCGGAGGCTGCTTGTCCCACTCGCCGCGGTCGACCAGCGACTGCAGGTAGTCCCGGACCGGCTGTTTGTCGAGTGACGGTTGGCCGCGCCCGGGCGCGTAGCTCTCCTTGGGCCAGAAGCGCGACGAATCCGGCGTGAGCACCTCGTCGATCAGGAGAACCGTGCCGTCCGGCAGACGCCCGAATTCGAACTTCGTGTCCGCAATGATGATGTCCGCCGCAGCGGCGATCTCCCGGCCGCGTTCGTAGATGGCGAGACTCCGCTCCCGGAGCAGTTCGGCGGTCTCGGCTCCGATCCGCCGGCACATCTCGTCGAAGGTGATGTTCTCGTCGTGCCCTTCGGTCGCCTTGGTCGCCGGCGAGAAGATCGGCGGATCGAGCCGCGCGCTCTCGACCAGCCCGGGCGGGAGCGGCTCGCCTGCCAGCGTGCCGGTCCGCCGGTACTCCGCCCAAGCGGAGCCCGCAAGGTACCCGCGCACCACGCACTCGACCGGGAACGGCTCGGTCCGCCGGACCAGCATCGCGCGCCGGGCCCACACGGACTCCAGCCCGACCAGGGCCGGCACCTCCCGGGCGATCACCTCGGGATCGACGGAGATCAGGTGGTTCGGCGTGATGTCCTTGAGTCGCGCCAGCCACCAGGCCGTGATCAGCGTCAGGACCTCGCCCTTGTGCGGGATCGGCTGCGGCAGCACCACGTCGAACGCGCTGATCCGGTCCGTCGCCACCATGAGCAGGCGGTCGCTGCCCACGTCGTAGACGTCGCGGACCTTGCCCCGCGCCACGAGGGGGAAGGGGAGGCGGGTTTCCGCGATCGTCGACGTCATGGCGCCCCGCCTCCGATGATCGTTCCGTCCACGGCTCCCGCACCCGTTCCGTTCACCGCTCTCTCGCGGGCAGCGCCCGCGCCGCGCCTTCCCGGCGTCAGCGTTGTCATCCTGCTCACACCTTCGGCTCCGGCGCCTCGAGCTCCACGCCGTACCGCGCCAGCACCGGCTCGACGGCCTCGGCCAGGAACGCATCCACCTGCTCGGGCGCACGTCCGATGTGCCGGGCCGGGTCCAGGACCTCTTCGATCTCCTGCCGCGTAAGGCGGAACGCCGGGTCGCTCGCGATCCGATCCACCAGGTCGTTCTCCGCGCCCTCGTCCTTCATCCGGTTCGCCGCGGCCACCGAGTGCTGACGGATGCGCTCGTGCAGGTCCTGGCGGTCCCCGCCGGCCTTGACGCCCCGCATCATGATCGCCTCCGTCGCCATGAACGGCAGCTCGTCCAGCAGGTGGCGGCGGATCACCGGCTCGTGCACCACGAGCCCCGCGGCCACGTTGTGGTACAGCATCAGGAAGGCGTCCGTGGAGAGGTACGCCTCGGGCACTGCGATCCGCTTGTTCGCCGAGTCGTCGAGCGTCCGCTCGAGCCACTGCGCGGCGGCCGTCACCGCCGGGTCCAGCGACAGCGTGATCACGTGCCGCGCGAGCGCGTTGATCCGCTCCGCCCGCATCGGATTGCGCTTGTACGCCATCGCCGAGGAGCCGATCTGCTCCGCGCCGAACGGCTCCTCGACTTCGCGCAGGTGCTGGAGCAGCCGCAGGTCGTTGGCGAACTTCGACGCCGACGTGGCGATTCCCGCGAGCGTGGCGAGGAACGCGTAGTCTGCCTTGCGCGGGTAGGTCTGCCCCGTGACCCAGTAGAGCTTCTCGAACCCCATCTTCTCGGCGACCCGGCGGTTCAGCTCGACCACCTTCGCGTGGTCGCCCTCGAACAGCTCGAGGAAGCTCGCCTCCGTCCCCGTCGTGCCGCGGATCCCGCGGAAACGCAGCGTCGCCAGGCGGTGCTCGACCTCCTCCAGGTCCAGGAGCAGGTCCTGGATCCAGAGCGTCGCCCGTTTGCCGACCGTCGTGGGTTGCGCGGGCTGGAAGTGGGTGTAGGCGAGGGTCGGGAGCGACCGGTAACGGCGCGCGAAGTCCGCGAGGGCGGCGATGATCGCCACCATCCGCTTCCGCACCAGCAGCATCGCCTCGCGGTGCTGGATCAGGTCGGTGTTGTCGCCGACGTAGGCGCTCGTCGCGCCCAGGTGGATGATCCCCCGCGCCGCCGGCGCCACCTCGCCGAAGTGGTGCACGTGGGCCATGACGTCGTGCCGGAGCCGCCGCTCCAGCTCCGCCACGCGCTCGAGGTCGATCTCGTCGATCCGCTCCCGCATCTGGGAGATCGCCTCTTCCGGGATCGGCAGCCCCAGCTCGCGCTGGCTCTCCGCGAGGGCGATCCAGAGGCGCCGCCACGTCGTGAATTTGAACGCCGGCGAGAAGATCCGGCTCATCTCGTCGGAGGCGTACCGCTCGACCAGCGGGTTCTGGTACGACGTCGGCGCGCCGCCTCTCTCGTCCTCTCGTCTCACTCCACCCTCAGCCACTGATACGGAAGCCCACCGATCCGAGTCGGCCCTGGCGCTCGAAGAACACCTGGACCAGCCCCGTCCCCGAGAGCCGCTGCAGCAGCCGCGCGGCCTCCTCCGCCGAGGAGATCGGGACCCGGTTGATCTGGATGATGAGGTCGCCCTCGCGGAGCCCGATCCTGCGCGCCATGGGCGAGGCCGACACGATCAGCGCGCCCTTCTCGCTGATCAGCCCCCGCTCCGCCCGGATCGCGGGCGTGAGCGTGACCAGCTCGAAGTCCGCGAGGGCACGGATCCGCTCCGCCGTGAGGGACGGCAGGTCGACCGGCGTCACCCGGACCACGCGCTCGCGCCCGCCGTCGTCGAAGACCAGCTCGAGCGGCCGGCCCACCACGGCGTCCAGGAGCACCGATTCCCAGTCGAGGGGCGTGCGGATCGCCTTCGACCCGGCGCGGCGCAGGATCCACCCCCGGCGCACGCCGGCCTCCTCCGCGGGGGAGCCCGGGGCGACCTGGGCGACCCGGACCTCGGTGCTCCGGTCCAGCCGCCCGAAGTCCACCGGCTCCGGCTCCAGCCCGACCCAGGCGCGGCGCACGCTCCCGTCGTCAAGCAGGTCCTCGGCGATCCTGCGCGCCCGGTTGATCGGGATCGCGAAGCCGAGCCCTTCGCTCCCGCCGCTCCGCGACACGATCGACGAGTTCACGCCGATCACCTCGCCCAGGGCGTTGACCAGCGGGCCGCCCGAGTTCCCCGGGTTGATCGACGCGTCCGTCTGGATCATGTCCAGGTAGTAGCCCCGCTCCTGTTCGCCGCCCGGCAGGATGTTGCGGCCGACACCGCTGATGACCCCCGCCGTGACCGTCGGCTCCGTGTTCGAGAGCACGAAACCCAGCGGGTTGCCGATCGCCACGACCCACTCGCCGATCAGGAGGTCGTCCGAGTCCCCGAGCGGCGCCACCGGAAGCGGCGGTATGCCCGACGCCTTCGTCACGCCGTCGCCCAACGGATTCGTGACCCGCACGAGCGCGAGGTCCGTAACCTCGTCCGTGCCGACCAGCTCCGCATCGAACTGCCGGCCGTCCGGGAGTGTGACCACGATCCGCTCCGCGCCGCGGACCACGTGCTCGTTGGTCAGGATGATCCCGTCCTCGCGGATGATGAAGCCCGAGCCCACGCCTGCCACCTCGCGGGCGCTCGGCGGGAGGAAGAAGCTCTCCCACAGCGTGCGCGGCCGGACGTACTCCCGGCGGATCGTGCTCACGCTGACCACCGCCGGCGCTACCCGCTCGGCCGCGCGCACGATCGCCGTGCGCCGCGAAGCATCCAGCTCCGCCCGCAGCGAGGCGATCGAGTCGGTCTCGGCCGGCCGGCGAATGTCCGGAATCTGGAACGCCGCCCGGGCGCGCTCGGGCGTCTCGCGCGGCACCGCCTCGCCCGCGTTACCGCAAGCGACCAGCACCGCCGCACCCAGCGCCAACACGAACCACGACGTTCGTCCGCGTCGCATGGTGTTCAGATCCTGCGCTGCGATTCCGGTAGCTTCGCCCAGTCCGCCAGGAACGCGTCCAGCCCTTTGTCCGTGAGCGGATGCTCCAGGAGCTGGTAGAGGACCTTCGGCGGGATCGTCGCCACGTCCGCGCCCAAGAGCGCCGCCTGCACCACGTGCTGCGGGCTCCGCACCGAGGCGACCAGCACCTCGGTCTCGAAATCGTAGTTCTCGTAGATCTGCACGATCTGCGCGATCAGCTCCATGCCGTCCGAGCTGATGTCGTCCAGCCGGCCCACGAAGGGCGAGATGTAGCTCGCTCCCGCTTTCGCCGCGAGCAGCGCCTGCGACGGCGTGAAGCACAGCGTCACGTTGACCTCGATCCCGTCGGCCCGGAGCCGGCGGCACGCCCGGAGCCCGGCCTCGATCAGCGGCACCTTGATCACGATGTTGTCCGCGATCTTCGCCAGCTCCCGGCCCTCGCGCACGATCCCCTCCGCGTCCGTCGCGACGACCTCGGCGCTGATCGGACCGTCCACCGCCCGGCATATCTCCGCCAGGATCTCGCGCGGATTCCCCTCCGCGCCCGCCGCCTTCGCCAGCAGCGTCGGGTTCGTCGTCACCCCGTCGATCAGTCCGGCCTCCGCGGCTCGGCGGATCTCCGACAGATCGGCGGTGTCAAGGAAGATCTTCATTACCGGCCTCCTCGGGTTGCCGCTCGGTTTCGTTATACGCCACATGCGTCAGGAAGAGCCCCTCCGGCGGCGCCGGCGGCGACGTCTCCAGCCCCGGCTCGCCGGCGAGCAGGCGCGCCATGTCCGCCAGGGGCCGGCGCCCCAGCGCCATTTCCACCATCGTGCCCACCAGGTAGCGGACCATGTGGTGCAGGAACCGGTTCGCCGTGATGTGGAACTCCACGCCAATGCGTCCCCAGTCCCGCCACTCCGCCCGCATTACCGTGCACCGGTCGCCACGCTCTTCCTGCCCCGCCTTCGCGAACGCCCGGAACGAATGATCGCCCACGATCTGCCCGGCCGCCGCATCCAGCACCGGCCGGTCCAGCTCCCGGGCCAGCGGCCAGCACCAGCGCCGCCGGAACGGAGAGAGCGCCGACTCGGTCGTGCCGACCCGGTACACGTAGCTCCGCGCCGTCGCATCGAAGCGCGCGTGGAAGTCCAGCGTCACCTCCTCCGCGGCGCTCACCCGGATGTCCGGCGGCAGAATGGCGTTCAGAGCCCGGCGTAACGAATCGGGCGTCCACTTCCCGGGCACCAGGACGGAAGCCACCTGGCCCGTTGCGTGAACGCCGCGGTCCGTCCGGCCCGCGCCGACGACCGTCGTCGGACGGTTCGCCAGCCGCGACACGGCCTCTTCCAGCACGCCCTGGATCGTGCGTGCCCCCGGCTGCACCTGCCAGCCGAAGAACCCGCTCCCGTCGTATTGCAGCGTGAGCTTGATCCGGCGCTCGTTCGGGGATGACACGGCGGCGAAAGCTACGCGCGCGCGATTGAGTGTCAAGCGGTGCTCCGGGCGTCCCTCGCGCCGCCGCCCACCTCGCCGAGCGCCGCCAACCCGCCCCGCGCCCCGCGGTCACCGGCGTTCCCGCAGCCCGCCGCGTTGACACTCCGGCGCCAGTTTGGATAAAATCTTCAATCCCCCCGCACCCGGTAGGAGTCCCGATGCTTCCGACCACCAGGAACGACGACCCCAGCCCCCTCGCGGCGCTCCTCGCCCGCGTGGCGGCTGGAGAGACCCTTTCCGGCGACGAGGCCGAGACTGCGTTCACCGCCATCATGAGCGGTACCGCGTCCCACGTCCAGACGGCATCCCTCCTCGTCGCGCTGCGCGTGCGCGGCGAGACGCCGGCGGAGATCGCCGGGGGCGTGCGCGCGCTCCGTCGCGCCATGATCCCCGTCCGCGCGACCCACGGCGAGCCGCTGATCGACACCTGCGGCACCGGGGGCGGAGCCCTCACCACCTT
>VSDC01000105.1:0-7056 GCA_047459275.1 Gemmatimonadota bacterium | reverse complement strand
GGCTCGTGCGGCAGCCCGAGCGGCCGGAGGTCGAGGAGGAGCCCGGAGCCGAGGTCGTTGATCACCGGTACTCTCCCGGCCCGCCCGAGAGCGACCAGCTCCGGGAGCGGGACCTCGGCCGTGAAGCCCACGATCCGGAAGTTGGACCGGTGCACCTTGAGGATCGCACCGGTGTCCCCGCCGAGGGCGGTCTCGTAATCCTCGAGGCGCGTCTTGTTGGTCGAACCGACCTCGCGCATCCGCGCGCCGCTCTTCGCCATGATCTCCGGGACGCGGAACGAGCCGCCGATCTCGACCAGTTCGCCGCGGCTCACGATCGCGTCCCGCCCCTCGGCCAGGGTGTTCAGCGCGAGGACCAGCGCGGCCGCGTTGTTGTTGACCACCAACGCCGCCTCGGCGCCCGTCAGCTCCCGCAGGAGCGCCGCGCAGTGATCATACCGGGATCCGCGTTGGCCCGCCTCGAGGTCGTACTCCAGGTTGCTGTACCCCAGCGCCGCCCGCGCCAACGCTTCCCGCGCCGCCGCGGCCAGGGGCGCGCGGCCGAGATTCGTGTGCAGGACCACGCCCGTCGCGTTGATCACCGGCCGGAGCGACGGCCGGGTCCGCTCCGCGAGCCAGGAGGACACCCGCTCGGCCCACCAAGACGGATCGGCCCAGGCGGCGGGATCCACGGGAAGAGCGACGTCGGGCGAACCGGCGCCGGCGCTCGCAGGTGAACCGGCCCGAGCGCCCGCAGAGGCCAGGCGGCGCACCTCATCCTGCACGGCCTGGAGCGCGTCGCGAACCAGCGTCCGCGGCGCGCCGGCCAGGATCGGCGCGAACGCCTCGCTGGCAAGGAGTCGGTCGACCGCCGGGATCGAGCGGCGGGGGTCGGTCATGGTCTCCGATGGATCGGGCGGCCCGACGATCGGAGGGTGTCCGGCCTCGCGGCGGGACCCGTGGAGCCCGGCCCGGCGGCCGGAAGAATCGAATCCGGCCTCGGGCCGGGAGGAATGGTGTCCGGCCTCGCGGCGGGAGGAAGCGTGTCCGGCCTTGTTGCGGCTGGAATCGTGTCCGGCCTCGCGCCTCCGGGGATCGTGTCCGCCCCCGTCGTGTCCTTGGGCGCCGGCCGCGCGGGCGTGGTGAACTCAGCGGATCCGCCCCCGCCGCTGAGCCCGTGGATGTTGCGAATCCCTTCCACGCGCACCAGGAACCGCGTCTCAGGCGGCAATGGCGCGGCGGGCACGGCGACGAACTCCCGCACGGGGAGCAGAGCCGTGTCGGCCGGAGCGCCCGCGGCGGGCCCAGCGCCCGCAGCAGCGGAGTCTCCTGCGGCGGCGAGGTCCCGTCCGGCGGCATCGCGTACAGCGTCAGGCGCGCCGGCAGTACCCCTCACGGCGGCGGAGTCCGGCGCTGCCGCCGAATCACTGGCCGCCTTCCGGCTGGCGACGAGCGCCTGGAACTCATGGCCGTGCATCGCCTCGGCCGTGCCCGCGAAGGATGTGTCGGGAAGCACGTACAGCTCGACCCGCACGCTGTCCAGCGGCACCGTCGGGTCCAGGTAATCGTCGAGCCGGATCCTGACGTGCGTCGAATCGGGCGCGCTCGCGCTCGTGACGCGAGCCGCCGTCGTGTCTCCCGGAAGCAGGGCGAACTGGACCACCGTGGTGTCCGCCGCACCCATGGATACGTCGGCGGAGTGGAACGGCTCGGTGAAGTCGGCCTGACGATTGGGGATCTGGTCCACGAACGCGCGTACCGTGTACTCGCCGGACGGGATGTGCCTCAGCGCGAACAGGCCGGCGGTGTCCGTGACGGCCACGTAAATCGCCGAATCGGCGAGGTGCACCGCCTCGACCCGCGCGTCCCGGACCGGCTTCCCGGTGATCCGGTCGAGCACCTCCCCGGCGAGAGTCGTGGCCGGGATGGGTGCGCCGGTGGAGAACACCAGGTCGACCGGGTCAAGGCGTTTGTTCCCGAACAGGTCCTGGACCACCGGGTGGACCACGATCCTGTAGATCCGACCCGGTTGCCAGCCTCCCTTCAAAGAGATGCGGAGCTCGCGCCGGCCTTTCTTGACCTCGACCTCGCCCGTCTCGGGCGAGACCGTCACGGATTGCTGGATCCCGCGCTCGCTGATCCGCTCGTTGAACCGGATGACGACGGGTCCCTTCCAATCCGGGACTACCGACATCGCCTCCGGTTCCGTGGCGACGACGTAAGGCGGCTCGCGGTCCGGCGGGCCGCCGAGCGGCGCGTACGCATTGGCGCAGCCCGCCGCGACGGCCGCGGCGAAGACCGGAGCGAAGACCCTCGCCAGGTGCAGACTCGAACGCCTCACGTCAGCGCTTTCAACATGTGCGAGAGGCGCTCGGCCCGGGCGCGGAAGTTCTCCGCCTTCTCGCGCTCGCGCTGCACGACCTCGGCCGGGGCCCGCGAGACGAACTGTTCGTTCGCCAGCCGCGCCTCGGTCGAGCGGAGCTGGCTTTCGATGCGCTCGAGTTCGGCCGACAGCCGCGCCCGCTCCTTTTCCAGGTCGATGAGGCCCTCGAGCGGGAGGAAGAGGTCCGCCCCGCTCTTCAGGACCGCGCGCGCCCCTAAGCGCCCATCCGGAGCGCCGTCCCGCCGGACCTCGGCGACACGGGCCAGACGCTGCACCGCCCGCTCTTCCACCTCGAGGGCGCGAGCGAGCGCCGGCGGCACGTGCGACAACTGCACCTCGACCTGGGCGCCCGCAGCCACGCCGTACTCCGACCTGAGCGTGCGGACCTCGCCGATCAGCTCCATGAGTGCGGCCATCTGCTCCTCAGCTTCGGCGTCGTCCCATTCGGGACGCGGCTCGGGCCAGCGAGCGATCACGAGCGACTCTTCCCTGCTCTTCCCCACCGGCACCGGGAGCCGCAGCCACAGGGCCTCGCTGATGAACGGCATGATCGGATGGAGCAGCCGGAGCACACCGTCCATCACGGCGACGAGCGTCGACTGCGCCGCTCGCTTGCTCTCCGCCGTCGCCTCGCCGTACAGCCGCGGCTTGATCAGCTCCAGGTACCAATCGGCGAGCTCGCCCCAGAAGAAGTGGTAGATCGTGGAGGCCGCCTCGTGGAACCGGAACTGCTCGAGCGCCCGCGTCACCTCCCGCGTCGCGTTGTTCAGCCGCGAGAGGATCCAGCGGTCGGCCGGCTCGAGAGCATCGTGGATCTCCTCGATCGGCTGGACCTCGGCGCCCTCCAGGTTCATGAGGGCGAAGCGGCCCGCGTTCCAGATCTTGTTCGCGAAGTTGCGCCCGGGCGCGAACGCTTCCTCCAGATCCTGGTAGTTCAGGTGGACGTCCGTCCCCACGCCCGCGGCGGCGATGACCGTGTAGCGCAGCGCATCCGCGCCGAAGCGGCGGACCACCTCCAGCGGGTCGATCCCGTTCCCCAGCGACTTCGACATCTTTCGGCCCAGATGATCCCGGACCGTGCTGTGCAGGTACACGTCGCTGAACGGGACCTCGCCCATGAACTCGAGGCCCGCCATGATCATGCGCGCGACCCAGAAGAACAGGATCTCCGATCCGGTGCTCAGGGCGTGAGTCGGGTAGAACGCCTTGAGCTCGGGCGTCTCGTCCGGCCAGCCGAGCGTCGAGAACGGCCACAGCCACGACGAGAACCACGTGTCCAGGACGTCGGGGTCCTGCTCCAGCGCCGTACCGCCGCACTTCGGGCAGGAAGTCGGGTCCTCGCGTGCGACGATCGTCTCGTCGCACCCCTCCGTCTGGCAATACCAGACGGGGATCCGGTGCCCCCACCAGAGCTGGCGCGAGATGCACCAGTCGCGGATGTTCTCGAGCCAGTTCTCGTAGATCTTCGTGCGCCACTCGGGCGTGAATCGGACCTTCCCCTCGCGCGACGCCCTGAGCGCCGGCTCGGCGAGCGGCTTCATCCGCACGAACCATTGGAGCGACAGGCGCGGCTCGACGACCGTGTCGCAGCGGTAGCAGTGCGGCACGGCGTGGGTGTGGTCCTCGACCTTCTCGAGCAGCCCGAGCTCGGCGAACGACTGGACGACCTTCTCCCGCGCCTCGAAGCGGTCGAGCCCGCGGAACGCCTCCGGGGCGTTTTCGTTCATCGTCGCCTCGGGCGTCATCACGTCGATCTCGGGGAGCCCGTGACGGCGGCCGATCTCGAAGTCGTTCGGATCGTGGGCGGGCGTGACCTTCACCGCGCCGGTGCCGAATTCGGGATCCACGGCCTCGTCCGCCACGATCGGGATGCGTCGCCCGGTGAGCGGGAGCTCGAGTTCGAGCCCGATGAGGTCCTTGTAGCGCTCATCCGACGGGTGCACGGCGACGCCGGTGTCGCCGAGCATCGTTTCGGGGCGCGTGGTCGCCACGACGACGTACGGCCGCCCGTCCGGGAGCCGCGGCAGGTCCTTGCCCGCGCCGGGCGCGGCCACCGGGTAGCGGAGGTAGTAGAGCTTGCCCTGCGTTTCCTGCCCCTCCGCCTCCTCGTCCGAGAGCGCCGTCATGCACCGCGGGCACCAGTTGATGATGTAGTTTCCGCGGTAGATGAGCCCCTTCTCGTAGAGGCGGACGAAGACCTCGCGGACCGCGCGCGAGAGCCCCGGGTCCAGCGTGAACCGCGTCCGCGACCAGTCGCACGAGCAGCCGATCGCGCGGAGCTGCTCCAGGATGGTCGAGCCGGTCTCGTTGACGAAATCCCAGACCCGCTGGACGAAGGCCTCGCGACCCAGGTCGTGGCGCGTCTTCCCTTCCTTGGCGAGAATGCGTTCGACGACGTTCTGCGTCGCGATCCCGGCGTGGTCCGTGCCCGGCTGCCAGAGCGTCTCCCGGCCCTGCATCCGGCGCCAGCGGACCAGCACGTCCTGAATCGTGTTGTTCAGGCCGTGCCCCATGTGCAGGACCGCCGTCACGTTGGGCGGCGGGATCATCACCACGTAGGGATCCTTCCGCCCCTCGAGCACGGGCTCGGGGTCGGCGCGGAAGTATCCCCTTTCTTCCCATCGCTTGTAGAGCGGCGCTTCGATTGCGCCAGGATCGTACTGTGGAGACAGTGGTTCGGTCATGGTCTCAGCCGGTGACGTTGAAAACGGAAGGGTAGCGCCCTAGGTTCCGCCTCGTCAACCGGCTGAAACTACCCCGGAGCGGCTACCCGCGATCCTCCGATCCGCGCTCGGCCGGCTCCTCTTCGAGGCCTGCTTCCTCGATGGTGAGCTCGGTGCCCGTCTTCACGTTCTCGTGGACCCTCGACGCCGGGTTGAGCTCTTGCAGCGGCTCCTCGGGCACGTTGCCGAGCCGGCGGTGCGAGGCGTCGGCCATGGTTGCACGATCGGTGGGCGCCGCCGGCGCCGTCGTATGTCCCTCCACGGCCGGCGCGAGCTTGTCGAGCGGCTCGCTCGCCTCCTCCACGGCCCGATCCACCCCCAGCTCCCGCGACATAATCGGAACCCTTTCGTCCTCGCGATCCGGGTCGGTCTCGTGCCCCTGGCGTCGCATCCCCGTCCCCACGATGTTGCCGTACCAGTGGCTCTCGCGCTCCGCAGGCGTTCGGTCCGCGTTCCGCTCGCGAGTCTCGGCCAGGTGCTCCTCCAGGATCTCGATATCCAGCCGGTTCAACACCGTGCGCACACCGGGGACACTCTGGGCCACGGCGACCGCCCGATCGGCATCCGACTCCTCCCGGACCATTCCGGTCAACTCGACGATCCCGTCGGTGAGCGCGCCGACTTCGATATCGAAGCGTGACGTAAGGCCTTCGGCGTCCAGCGCCTGGGCCACCCGACGTTCAAGATCGCGCGGCGCGCCGGCCGCCCGCCGCCGTACAGCGCGCACCGCCGCGAGCGAGAGTCCGGCGAGGAAGCCGACGGCCGCGCCCGCACCGACGGTCAGGAGCTGTCTGCGGTTTTCCGCTCGACGGTCTCGAAACATCCCCCCTCCACTTGGGAACGGACCTTGAAGGCGGGGACGACGCGTGCAATTCACAGACCAGACTCCACCCCCGAAAACCAGGATCCGCCCATGAAACTCGGCGCGTTCACGATCGTGCTCCACTCCCATCTGCCCTACGTCCTCGCCCACGGCCGCTGGCCTCACGGGACCGAATGGCTGAGCGAGGCGGCCGCCGAGAGCTACCTGCCCCTCATCCGCGGGATCGAGAGGCTCCTCGACCGCGGTCTACGGCCCGGGATCACGCTCGGCATCACGCCGATCCTGGCCGAGCAGCTCGCGTCGCACGCGTTCAAGGACGAGCTCGACGGCTGGCTGGAGGAGCGGATCGAATCCGCGCGCCACGACGCCGAGGTGTTCGAGTGGGAAGGGCTCCACCACCGTGCCTGGCTGGCCCGGCGCTGGGAGGAGATCTTCACGGAGCGCCTCGCCGATTTCCAGGAGCGCTACGACCGCGACATCATCGGCGCGCTCCGGCGCCTCCAAGACGTGGGCGCGATCGAGATCATCACCAGCGCCGCGACGCACGGGTACCTGCCCCTGATCGGTACCGACGAGGCGGTGCGCGCCCAGATCCGGATCGGGATCGACAGCTACCGCAGGCATTTCGGCCGGAACCCGCGCGGGATCTGGCTGCCGGAATGCGCATATCGACCGGCGTACGACTGGGCGCCGCCCGTATCCGGTCCCCGCGTCCCGGCCTCGGGGCCGAGGCGCGGGATCGAGGAGTTCCTTGCGGCCGAAGGCATAGAGTACTTCTTCGTCGACACGCACCTGCTCCGCGGCGGCCAGGCGATGGGTACCTACGCCCAGCTCCACCCCGCCCTGCGCCGGCTCGCCGAGCGCTACGAGCAGGAGTACGGCCATGCGATCCGGCCCGAGGACGTGACCCGCACGCCCAACGCCGTGTACCGTGTCCACTCTCCCACCCCTTCATCCACGCCGGTGCACGTGTTCGCTCGCGAGCCGGCGGCCTCGCTCCAGGTCTGGAGCGGCGAGTGGGGGTACCCCGGCGACGGGTGGTACCTCGAGTTCCACAAGCGCCATTACCCCGGCGGCCACCGCTACTGGCGCGTCACGAGCCGGGGCGCCAACCTCGGCCAGAAGGCCGAGTACGTCCCCGAGATGGC
>VSDC01000104.1:0-7074 GCA_047459275.1 Gemmatimonadota bacterium | reverse complement strand
CCCCGCCTGCCAACGGCTGCCGCCGGCCCGCCCCTACATGCCGGCGCCTTCCCCGCCTACCGGCTCCCTCCGGCCGCCACCGGGCTTCCCGGCTCCGGCACCTTCCACCAGCGGGCGAGCGTCTCGAACGTGCCGTGCACGCTCATCGTCACGCCGCGCACGCGTTCGTTCACCACGTAGAGATCGGGCGTGTAGTACAGGAACGTCCAGGGCTGCTCGTCGCGCAAGATCTCCTGGAGCCGACGCCACAGCGGGGCCGCCGCGGCACGGTCGGTGATGCGGCTCGCCTGGTCGATGATACGGTCGACCTCGGGGTTCACGTACGACGAGATCTGGAACTGGCCGTCGAGCCGGGCGGAGTGGAAGAGGTCGCGCAATTCGCTGGCCCGGATCCCCGCCTCCCAGGCGAGGATCACGGCGTCGAAGGCGCGGCGGTCGGAGAAGACGTCGCCGATCACCGTCGCGAAGTCCAGTAGCCGGACCTCGAGGCGGACGCCGATTCGCGCCAGGTCCGATTGGACCTTCTCTGCCACATTCCGGTTGTACTCGGTGTTGGGCGTGTGCAGCGAGATCGAGAATTCCGCGCCCGTGGCGTCCTCGAGGACGCCGTCTCCGTCGCGGTCGACGAAGCCGGCCTCGGCCAGGAGCGCGCGCGCCGCGTCCGGGTCGTGGGGGAGCGGCTCCAGATCGTCGGCGAACGCCCAGTGCGACGGCTCGATGGGTCCGATGGCGAGCTGGCCGTACCCGCCCCTCAACGCGTGCAGCATGGTCTCCCGATCGATCGCCAGGGAGAGCGCCCGCCGCACCCTGGGATCGCCCAGCGGCCAGCGCCTGGTGTTCCAGCCGATGAACTGGTATTTCCGCGTAGGGCGAACCACGGCGCGCAGGTCGGGGCGCGCGTCCAGCTCGGCGAGCTGGTCCGCCCGCACGCCGTAGACGAGGTCGACCGTGCCCGCCCGGAGCTCCGTCACCTGCGCCTGGGCGTCCGGGATCACACGCCAGACCACCCGGTCCAGATACGGCCGGCCGCCGAGCCCCTCGGGGAAGTTCGGATTCGCCTCGAAGACCCAGCGATCGTTCGGACGCTGGGAAACGAAACGGAATGGGCCGTTGCCGACCGGATTCCGGTTGAACTGCGCCGTGCGGAGCCTCGCGGGCGGGATCGTATCCAGGAGGTGCCGGGGCAGGATCACGAACGATGCCAGCCCCGCGAGTGGATCTTCTCTCGGCTCGAGCCGGAACCGGATCGTGAAGCTGTCGATGACCTCGGCCGGACCCCAGCCTTCGAAGTACGCCGAGTTGGGGAACGCCGTCTCGGGGTGCCGCGCCCGCTCGTACGTGAAGGCGACGTCGTAGGCGGTCGTGCGCGGGCCGTCGTGCCAGTGCACGTCGTCCCGCAACCTGAACACGATGGCGGTGTCGCCGATCAGCTCCCACGACTCTGCCAGATTCGGCTCGTACTCCAGCGTCGGCCCGACGCGGATCAGCGTGAGGAAGAGGGCGCCCCGCAACAGCTCCTGAGTACGCCCCTCGCCGGTCACGAGGCCGTTGGCCCCGTCCAGGTCGGTGGAAGAAGCGATGACGAGGGTGCCGCCATAAACAGGCGTTTCTGCATCCAGAACTGGCCCCCGCGGATCACGCTCGCCGCACGCTGTCCACGCGGCAAGGACGCAGAGGAGGAGCAGGAGGCGGACGACCACGCAATGCGTCCGGCGCTCCGTGCGTGATGACATGCGGTCTCCTACCAGGAAGTCTCGAGGGGAGAGGTCCGCCGGAAATTTCGGGCGTCGAATCTCGGAGATCAAGTGGAGCCGGTCAGACCACCTCGACATCCGGCAGGACCCCGATGCGCAGGAGGACGCCCCGGACGAGGGAAGCAAAACGACCGGCGGCCGCCACGCCGGCCTGGAGCACCTCCTCGTGGGACAACGGCTGCGCCGACAGCCCGGCCGCGAGGTTCGTGATGAGCGAGATCCCGAGGACCCGGATCCCGAGCGCCCGGGCCACGAGGACCTCGGGCACGGTGCTCATCCCGACGGCGTCCGCGCCGAAGCGTCGCAGCATCCGGATCTCCGCGGGCGTCTCGTAGCTCGGCCCGGCCAGCGCGGCATAGACGCCGCGCACCACCCGGATCCCGCGCTCGCTCGCCACCTCTTCCGCGATCCGGCGCAACTCGCCGTCGTACGGCTCCGACATGTCCGGGAACCGCGCCTCGCCGTCAAGCGCCGGGCCGATGAGGGGGTTCCGCCACATCAGGTTGATGTGGTCCTGGATGATCATCAGGTCGCCCGCCCGGAACGTCGGGTCCAGCCCGCCGGCCGCATTCGTCACGATCAGCGTGCGCGCGCCGAGCGCCGCGCCGACCCGGACGGGGAGCGTGACCGCCTCGGGCGGATGCCCTTCGTAGAGGTGGTAGCGCCCCTGGAGCGCGAGGCACTCCACACCTTCGAGCGTGCCGGCCACGAACACACCTTTGTGCCCCTCGGCGGTCACGGGCGCGAAGCCGGGGATCTCGGCGTACGGAATGCGGACCGCGTCCTCCAGCTCGTCGGCGAGCGGGCCGAGCCCCGAGCCGAGGACGAGCATCACCCGCGGCCGCCTCGTGACCCGCTCGTGCAGATAGGCCAGCGTTTCCGTCAGGTTCATATCAGCATTCCCGCAACGGTGGCCGTCATGAACGCCGCGAGCGTGCCACCGATCATCGCCCTGAGCCCGAGCCGCGACAGGTCGCTCCGCCGTGAGGGCGCGATCCCGCCGATCCCACCGATCTGGATGGCGATCGAGCTGAAGTTCGCGAAGCCGCAGAGCGCGTACGTCGCGATCACGACCGACCGGGGCGAGAGCGCGCCCTCCGCGAGGAGCGCCGAGAGCTGCAGGTACGCGACGAACTCGTTGAGCACCGTCTTGACCCCGATGAGCGAGCCGACGGTCGTCGCATCCTCCCACGGCACGCCCATGATCCACGCCAGGGGGGCGAAGAGCCAGCCGAACACGGCTTCAAGGGTAAGGCGCTGCCCGTCGGCCAGCCAACCCCAGTTGCGGAGCAGATCCGTGAGGTGGGTCAGATCGCCGAACCAGCCGAGAAGGGCGTTGACCAGGGCGATCAGGGCGATGAAGGCGAGGAGCATGGCGCCCACGTTCAGGGCGAGGGTGAGCCCTTCGCCGGCGCCGCGTGCGGCCGCGTCGATCACGTTCGCGTCCGGGTTTTCGACTTCGATCCTCAACGTCCCGCGCGTGACCGGCTCCTCGGACTCGGGGACCATGAGCTTGGCGATCACGAGCGCCGCAGGGGCAGACATCACACTGGCCGCGACCAGGTGCCCGGCGATGTCCGGGAAGTGCGCGATGAGCATCCCCACGTACGCGGCCATGACGCCGCCGGCCACGGTCGCGAAGCCCGCCGTCATGACGGCCATGAGCTCGGACATCGTCATGCTCGCCACGAACGGCTTGATCAGGAGGGGCGCCTCCGTCTGACCGACGAAGATGTTCGCCGCGGCGGCAAGGGTCTCCGCGCCGGAGGTCCGCAGCGTCCGCAGCATGACCCACGCCACCCCCTTCACGATCGCCTGCATGACCCCCAGGTAGTAGAGGACGGTCATGAGCGACGAGAAGAAGATGATGGTGGGCAGGACGTTGAAGGCGAAGAGCGCACCCGTGTTCGCCACGAGCGCCGTGCCCGCGGGCGCCGAGCCGTCCGCCGCCACGACGGGCACCGAGTTCTGGACCAGGTTGCCGAAGAGGAAGCGCGCCCCTTCGACGGTGAAACCGAGGAGCGCGACGACGACGTCGTTGATCGCCTGGAACGCGGCCGCGCCCACCGCCGTGCGGAGGATGAGCAGCGCGAAGACGAACTGCAGGGCCGTTCCCCAGAGCACGACCCGCCACTGGATCACGCGGCGGTCGGTGCTGAGCAGCCACGCGATCACCAGCAGCACCACGAGCCCGAGGAACGACACGAGCCGCGCGTGCCAGGGGGTGTCGAGGGACTGGCGGGTTTCGGCGATCGAGACGCCCCGGCCGCGCGGCGACGCATCCTGAGTCGCCGCCGCATCGGCGCTACCGACCGCCCCGGTGTTCCCGGCGGCCTCGGTGTTCCCGGCGACCTCGGATCCGCTCGCGGCCTCGGCGCCCGGATCCTGCGCGGCGGATTCCTGCGCGTCGGACTCCTCGGCGCCAGGATCCGCCCGGCGATCGCCGGCCTCCATCGTCGCGTACACATCGCCGGTCGCGCCGGCGCGGGACACAGGCATCGACACGGGGGCGCCGTCCTCTTCCGCGTGCGCCGACCACGCCCGCCCCAGCCCCGCGCCCATGAGCACCATCGGAAGGAGCACGAGCACGCCGGCGCCCCACCGTCTCCTGGACTTCATCATCCGATCCCGTCCCTCCTCGGACTTCGTTCCCGCCAGGCGCCGCTATCGCGCCCGCGTCACCACCATTCTTCTTCCTCGATCCGCCGCCGGCCCAGCCTCACGTGGCGCTTCTTCGCGCGGACCAGCCCGGGCTTCTCGAAGAACTTGATCAGCGCGACGCCGGCCAGGAAGCCGCCGACATGCGCCCAGAACGCCACGCCGCCCCCCGTCGTGGGGATCGTCGCCCCGTACAGGAATTGGAGCACGAACCACTGCCCCAGGACCAGCCACGCCGGCACCGGTATGATACGAATGAAGACCAGGATGACGAAGAGCGTATGGACCCGGACACGCGGGTAGAGGACCAGATAGCCGCCCATGATCCCGCTGACCGCGCCGGACGCACCGATCGTCGGCACCGGCGAGTCCGGGGCGGTCCAGATGTGCGCGCCGGCCGCGGCGACCCCCGCCAGGAGGTAGAAGACCAGGTACCTCAGGTGGCCCATCGAGTCTTCGATGTTGTTCCCGAAGACCCAGAGGAACCACATGTTCCCGATCAGGTGCAGCCAGCTCCCGTGGAGGAACATGCTGGTCAGCACGGTGCTCCACCGCAGACCGTCGAACCGGCACGGCACGCCCGGCGCGAGCTGCACGCCCATGTACCCATCGGTCCGACCCGTGAGCTCCGCGGGGATCACGCCGTAGCGGCAGACCGAATCGTAGAGCGCGGCCTCCGACATCCCGGCTCCCTGGACGTAGACCCACACGATCACATTGATCGCGATGAGCGCTACGGTGAAGTAGGGAGTCAGCTCGGTCGGATTCTCGTCGCGAAGCGGAAACAAGGCTATCCCTCGACAGGAGCGGGGCGGCCAGAATAGCGCGAGTCGGGGCCCGCCCGCAACCCTCGGAACGGAGGCGCAAGTACCACGCCGACATCCGGAACGACTGGCGTCGCAGAGGCATACCTGGTATCGTTGGCCAGCGGATCGAGGTCCACCGCAGAGCGGAGGTCGAACATGAAGCGTAGGAACACGGCGCCGGCCATCCTGGTGGCGGCCGCGGTAGCGGCGGGCTGCGGCGCCGGCGGCACCACGGACGACGCGCCGATCGCCATGCTCGCCGACGGGGTCACGCCCGAGGAGCTCGAGGCGCGGGTCGCGCGATTCGCGCCCGCCACCATCGACTTCGACGACTCGGTCCTGGAGCCGTGGGAGCGCCAGGTGCTCGTCAAGCTCGTCGAGGCGTCCGACGTCATGCACGAGCTCTTCATGATCCAGGTCTCGCCGAAAAACCCGGAGTGGCGGGCCCAGCTCGAGAAGCAGCGCGGCGCCGGCCGCGATGCAGCGCTCGCCTACTTCGACATCATGGTCGGCCCGTGGGACCGGTTGAACCACGACGAGCCGTTCCTGGACGTGGGACCCAAGCCGGAGGGCGCGGGCTACTACCCCGCCGACCTCACGCGCGAGGAGCTCGAGGCGTGGCTCCGCTCGCACCCCGAGGACCGGCAGAACTTCACCGGCTATTTCACGGTGATCCGCCGTGACAAGGGGAACCTGATCGCGGTCCCGTACTCGGCGGCGTACCGCGACCGCCTGGAGCGGGCGGCCAGACTGCTGCGGGAAGCGGCCGCGATATCGCAGAACGCCTCGCTCACGCGCTACCTCGAGGCCCGGGCGGCGGCCTTCCTCTCGGACGACTACTTCGAGAGCGACATGGCGTGGATGGACCTGGACAGCCGGATCGAGCCGACGATCGGACCGTACGAGGTCTACGAGGACCGGCTCATGGGGTACAAGGCCGCCTTCGAGAGCTTCATCACGGTGGCCGACGCGGCGGCGAGCGAGGAGCTCGCGCGCCTCAAGGGCCTCATGCGCGACCTCGAGCAGGCGCTCCCGATCGAGGACCGCTACAAGAACCTGGACCGCGGCTTCGAGAGCCCGATCCGCGTGGTCGACGTCGTCTACACCGCGGGCGACACGCGCGCGGGCGTGCAGACGATCGCCTTCAACCTGCCGAACGACGAGCGGGTGCGGGAGGCGAAGGGCTCGAAGAAGGTGATGCTGCGCAACGTGATGCGCGCGAAGTTCGAGAAGATCCTGACGCCGATCGCCGGCGTCGCGCTCGCGCCCGAGATCCACGATGCTCTGGAGTTCCGGCCGTGGTTCATCAAGGTGCTCACCCACGAGCTGGCGCACGGCCTCGGCCCGGGGAACATCACGCTACCCTCGGGCGAACGGACCACGGTCAACCAGGCGCTGCGCGAGCATTACTCGGCCATCGAGGAGGCCAAGGCGGACGTGACCGGGCTGCACAGCCTGACGGTCCTGGCCGGCCGCGGGATCTACGATGCGGACTTCGTGCGCCGGGCGTACCTCGGGCACGTCGCCGACCTGTTCCGGTCGGTCCGCTTCGGGGCGAACGAGGCGCACGGCAAGGCGGGCCTGATCCAGTTCAACTACTTCGTCGAGAAGGGCGCGATCTCCTACGACGAGGCGACGGGCCGCTTCTCCGCCGACTACGATCGGCTGGTGCAGGCCAACCGTGACCTCGCCCGAGAGATCCTCACGCTGCAAGCCGAGGGGTCGTACCAGAAGGCGGCAGCGCTCCTCGAGCGCTACGGAACGATGCGCCCCGAGATGCAGGCCGTGCTCGACCGGCTCACGGAGGTCCCGGTCGACATCCGGCCGCAGTACGCGGTGCTCGAGAAGATGCGGAG
>VSDC01000103.1:0-7095 GCA_047459275.1 Gemmatimonadota bacterium | reverse complement strand
ACACGATCCGCTCCATCACGAGGCAGACCAACATCCTGGCGGTGAACGCGTCGATCGAGGCCGCGCGATTCGGCCAGACCGGCCACGGCTTCGGCGTCGTCGCCGACGAGGTGCGCAAGCTGGCGGACAAGGCGGCGACCGCCGCCACGGAGATCCAGCTCGTCGTCCGGGACTCCAACCGCGCCACGCACCGGCTGCGCGCCATCCTCGACCAATGCGTCCGGAGGGGCGAGTACGTCGCCCTCGGCGTGGGCGAGGCGGCCGAGAGCTTCGGCACCGTGGTCGAGCGGACCCGAACCGTGGCGGACCACATGGTCGTGGTGCACGCCGGGATGGAGGAGATCGAGCGGCAGATCGAGATCAACACCGAAGCTCTGGAGGTGATGAGCGCCGAGGTGACCGAGCTCGCGGCGGCGGCTCAGGAGATGAGCGCGACCGCGGAAGAGATGGCCGCCGGCCTCGGCGAACTCGCCGAAGCGACCGAACAGCTGAGCAATCTGCTCGCTGCGGCCGCGTCGGTCAGTGAATCCACCCCTCAACTCTCCTGGAGGCGATCCGATGTGGGAGGTCAAGAACGACCCGGAAAAGCGGACCATCTACATCCGTATGAGCGGGTTCATGCGGGAGGATGAAATGAAGGAGTGGGCCGAGGCGTACAAGGCCGCGACCGACACCTACAAGGGCGAGAAGCACCTCGTCCTCGCCGACATGCGCGGACTGAAGCCCGCGGGCCCCGAGGCCGCCGAGATCATGGGGCAGGCCATCGGGTACGCGCGAGCGCGCGGCGTCGCCTCCTGCGCCCACCTCTCCGACTCCACGATCGCCCGGCTCCAGGCCGCTCGCCTCGCCCGCGAGGCCGCGGTCGGCGACGACGTCACCACGGACGTCGTCTCCCTGGAGGAGGCCGAGCGCGTGCTCGCGGAGGCCCGCGCACGGCTGTGAGCCCCGGGAGCCCCGGTGCGGCGCCGGCTCGCCGCTCGACGGCGCGGCGTCGCACGACCGCGGGGGCTTTGCGATGCTGCAGGCGACGGCCAGGCGCCGTCGAGTCTCGCGCCGCGCAACGGCGCGCGGCGCGTCGGTTCCACTCCCAACAAGGAGACTCCATGCGCGCAGTGAGATCCTTGACGACGTTGGGCGCTGCTTTCGCGATCGGACTCGCCGTCTCCGCGTGCAGCGACGGCAACAGCGCCACGCCGAGCGAAGAGGTCGCCGGTCCCGACCCCTTGATGGGCGCCGTTCACGGCGGCAAAGGGGGCAAGGGCGGCAAGGACGGAGATGGCTGGCTCCACCCCGGGCTGCTGCACGGGTTCAAGCGTGTCGTCGACCTCACGCAGACGCTCGACGAGAACACGCCCGTCATCATTCTGCCGCCGCCGTTCGCGAACTCGCCCGGGCTCACCCGCGACGTGATCTCCTTCTTCGACGCCGCGGGGCCGGATTGGGCGTGGTACACGCTCCACTTTGGCGAGCACACGGGCACGCACTTCGACGCGCCCTGCCACTGGGCCACCGGCCGCGACCTCGCCTGCCTGGACGAGGTTCCGCCGGAGCACCTCATCGGCCCCGCCGTCGTGATCGACGTGCGTGACAAGGTCGCCCGGAACCCCGACTACCTCGTCACCGTCGAGGACGCGAAGGCCTGGGAGCGCCGTCATGGCCGCATCCCCGCCGGCGCGTGGGTCATCCTCCAGACCGGCTGGTCCAAGCGGTACAACGACCCGGCCGCGTACCTGAACGACGGGCACACCCCCGGGCCCAGCAAGGAGCTCTCCGAGTTCCTCACCTTCGAGCGTGATGTTCGCGGGATCGGCGTCGAGACGGTCGGCACGGACGCCGGGATGGCCGGCACCTTCGATCCGCCGTTCCCGAACCACAACATCCTGCTCGGCGCGGGGAAGTACGGCCTGACCAGCCTGACCAACGTCGACAAGCTCCCGCCGCGCGGCGCGGTCCTCATTGTCGCGCCGATGAAGCTGCGTGGCGGCACGGGGAGCCCGGTCCGGGTCCTCGCGCTGGTCCCGTGAGGTCGCCGGCTCGACGCCGGCGCAAGCGGGCGTGGCCCGATCGGCCTCGGCGGTTGCACGGCGTCGGGAACTGGTGACGAAACAAGGCGGCCCCGGCAGAAGCCGGGGCCGCCGTTCGTCATTGTTCCCGCACTTCCGGAGCCACGGCGTCCCGAGGCATCGGCGCCGCGCCCGTCGGCTGCCCGTCCCGATCGCCGTCGCGGGCGCGGAGGAGGACGCCGGCAATGCACGCCGCGAGCGCATCGGCGCTCGCCGCCGGCTTGATCATCACAGCATCGGCCGAACGGTACGCTTCGAGCTGCTCGTGGTCGGGGAACCACGCGGTGTGGAGGATCACGGCGATGCGACGGCCCCAGCGGCGTCGCACCTCGGCCAGGAGGCACAGCCCGGAGCGCTTGGGGAGGCACGTCTCGGTGAGGACGACGTCGATGGGCTCCGCGGCGAGGACGTCGAGCGCGGCGTCCGGATCGGTCACGGCGCGCGCGATCATGCCTCGCTGCCGCAGGCCCGCGCACACCGCTTCACCCGACTTCGGGTCCCCGTCCACGACCAGCACACGCCAGCTCACCGTCGTCACCCCTTTCGGGTCCCCGGCCGCCGCGCCCGCTTGCCCGCGGCGCGGTCTCGTCCTAAACTGCCGCGTGTACGAACGCAAAAAGTAGACGGAGTGGACGGGCCAATATAGGCCCAAGCCGCCGGCGAGTCAATGGCCGCGCGTGAGGGTGCTCTGCGCCTCGAACGGCTGCGCGAGGCCGTCGCCGAGCGGGTGAACGCGTACTCGCTGCGCCAGGTCGCGCGCGCCGTCGGGATGAGCCCGACCGGGCTCCAGAAATTCCTCGACGGCGCGACGCCCTATGCTGCGACCCGGCGCAAGCTCGAACGGTGGTACGTCCGCGAGGCGGCGAGCACCCCTGGCGCCATCGACGCGGAATCGGCGCGCGCCGCGCTCCTCCTTCTGGGCCAGGACCTGCCGGCCACGGAACGCCGCAAGGTGTTGAAGGATATAGTGTTGCGGCTCGAGGCGGCGTACCGCGATGCGAACCTCGAGGCGCCGGCCTGGCTCGCCGAGCTCCGGGCCGAGTTCTGCGGCGAGGGAGCCTGAGGCGCAACGCGCACGCGCCTCGGGCGAACCCTTTTTCTTTTCCCCGCCGGTCGAGGGGACCGGCCACTGCTCCAGGAGGTCTGACGATGTCGCTACGGATCGGCACCCACACGCGCTCGCTGCTCGCGAGCACGCCGCTCATCGCCCTGCTCGCCGCCGGGTGCGGTGCGGGGGAGAGCGGCGCCATCCGCGCCGCCGAGGAGGCGATCACGACCGAGACGCTCCTCGCCAACGTCCGCACGCTGTCGTCCGACGAGTTCGAGGGGCGCGCGCCCGGGACCGTGGGTGAGGAGCGGACGGTGGAGTTCCTGATCGAGCAGTTCCGGTCGCTGGGGCTCCAGCCCGGCAACCCGGACGGGAGCTGGACGCAGGACGTGCCGCTCGTCGGGATCACCACGCGCACCACGGCGTCCATTCAGGTCGGGAACCGGACGGTCCCCCTGTCGTTCCCGGAGAACTTCGTGGGAGTGTCCAGGCGGGTCACGCCCGAGGTCCGCGTGGATGCGTCCGACGTCGTCTTCGTCGGCTACGGCGTCGTCGCCCCGGAGTACGGCTGGGACGACTACAAGGGCGTGGACGTGCGGGGCAAGACGATCGTGATGCTGATCAACGACCCGGCCGTCCCGGACCCGAACGACCCGTCGCGCCTCGACCCCAACGTGTTCAGGGGCGACGCGATGACGTACTACGGCCGCTGGACCTACAAGTACGAGATCGCGACGGAGAAGGGCGCGGCGGCGGTGCTCATCGTGCACGAGACCGGCCCGGCCGGCTACCCCTGGGAGGTCGTGACCGGGAGCTGGGGGCGCGAGAACTTCGACATCGTGAGCCCCGACGGCAACATGAGCCGCGTCCCGATCGAAGGGTGGATCACGCTCGACAAGGCGCGGGAGATCTTCGCCGCCGCCGGGCAGGACTTCGACGCGCTGAAGGAGGCGGCGCGCCGGCCCGACTTCCGCCCGGTCGCGCTGAATGCGAAGGCGACGTTCCGCGCCTCCCAGACGTTCCGCGAGGTCCGGTCGCGCAACGTGATCGCGAAGCTCGAGGGGAGCGACCCGGCGCGGCGCGACGAGTACGTCGTCTACACCGCCCACTGGGACCACCTCGGGAAGGACGAGTCGCTCGAAGGCGACCAGATCTACAACGGCGCCCTCGACAACGCGACGGGGACGGCGGGGCTCATCGAGCTGGCCCGCGCGTTCACGCGCCTCCCGCAGCCGCCGGCGCGCTCGATTCTCTTCCTCGCGGTGACCGCGGAGGAGCAGGGTCTGCTCGGCGCCAAGTATTACGCGAACAACCCGCTCTACCCGCTGGAGAAGACGCTCGCCAACATCAACATCGACGGGCTCAACCAGTGGGGTAGCACGGAGGACATCGTCATCGTCGGCTACGGCAACTCGACGCTCGACGACCTCGTGGTCGCCGAGGCGGAGTCCCGCGGCCGGTACGTCGTCCCGGACCCGGAGCCGGAGAAGGGCTTCTTCTACCGGTCCGACCACTTCGAGTTCGCCAAGCAGGGCGTCCCGGCGCTCTACACCGATGCCGGGATCCGCTACATCGGCAAGCCCGAGGGGTACGGCGAGCAGAAGCGGGACGAGTACACCGCGAACGACTACCACTCGCCCAGCGATGAGGTGAAGCCGGATTGGGACCTCTCCGGCGCCGTCGACGACCTGCGCCTCCTCTTCGCCGTCGGCTATCGGGTCGCGAACGGCGACGCCTGGCCGGAGTGGAAGGAGGGGACGGAGTTCAAGGCGAAGCGGGACGCGATGCTGACTGGGCAGTAGGGCCGGCGGCGCGGCTCGGCCGCTGACGCCACGCCTCCTTCGCGGAACCCTCCGCGAAGGAGGCGTTCTTGGTTGCGCGGCGGAGCCGCGGGACCCATGGGCGCGCTCGGGTGCGCGGGGCTGGTGGGCGCGCAGGGCCGTGGCTGCGTCGGTGCAGCAGCCGCCACACGTACGAGACCGGCGCACCGCACGACGGCGGTGCGCCGGCCCCAGACAAATGGCTTCATCGAGCGTTTCCACCGCACGCTCCTCGACGAGCACCTGCGCGTGGCGGGCCGCACTAAGTGGTACGAGGGTCTCGAGGAGATGCAGATCGATCTCGACGCTTACCACGTGCACTACAACACCGAGCGACCGCACCAGGGCCGCGGCATGAAGGGCAGAACGCCGTATGCGGTCTTCAAGGCCGGTCTGCACAGGAAGCCGAAGCCCAGAAGGGAGGTTCAGCCCGCCGCGTAAGCCGCACCCCCGGCAGGGGCAAGTGTCAGGTGATTACCATCCTTGTACAAGCGGTGCTACCTCGACATGCGGCCGCTCTACGAGATGGAACGCACCCAAGAGGCTCAGGCGAACGCCATCTCCTGAGAAGAGCCCAACCCCAATACCGGCACGCGTTTACACAGAAATCACTGCGCCATCTCAGCACGCCACTTACAACAAGAAAATTGCGCGACTCGGGGTCGACCGGCCAAATTGGTGCACGATTCAGCGGGATCCATCAAACCCGCCGATCCCCACATCAGGTCCCTTCCCGGCAATTGTCATTCGTAGCGGAGATATGATGATGGCCTGCAGTCCCACAGGTATACGCAATGCCGCTCACTACATCGACATTCCTAACAACTGGATCCGAGGGAGTCGATGGGCTGTTCGTGTCGGGATATTCGCGCTCGTTGCGTGCGGTGACGCAGCCGAACTACCTCCTTCAACTACGCGAACGCCCAGGGAACGCACATCCAAGATATCTTCTCCACTTGGGCCGATTCAGGTGCACTTCGCTGCCGCCACCGGGTCTTCACGCCTGTGTACCCTCGATGACGTGATCCCGCACGTAGCGCTGGTTGGTGGCGCACCAGTTTACGTCAATGCCGAGGTATTTTCGTCTTCCGCTGATCGAATCCTGCTTGCCGGCTTTCCTAACTACATCTGGCCCACCGGGGCAGTTGAACCGGTTGCTGACAGCATTTTCGGAATCGTAGTTGATTCCGACGGCCATGCAACCGCAGTGCCCAAACCCATTCCCGGCAACTTGGGTGACCTCGTGGCGATTCCACGACCGGGCGGCGGTTGGCACGTCATCTTTGCGGAACTTGCCAGCCCTGTTCGCAAGTCACTCACTCGACAGATTGTAGGTCTTTGGTCTGGGGTATTAGACGGCATCGAATGGTCAAATGTCGAGCGCTTGCCTGCACCGGGCGGCTACGAGATCGATGATCTTGGAAGTGCATCTCTTTTGCTCCAGGGCGACACTCTGGCGCTCGGGGTAGTTGTTAGCCCGGTCGGGCAAATCCTTCTCTTGAAGCGAATTGATCGACGCTGGGCGTGGGATCGTGTCTCCATATCAGGCGGCAATGGACAGTTTGTGGAACCTAGTACCGTCAGCCACATAGCCCTAGTCCCGGCGTGGAACGGCCTCGGCGTATTGGCTCGCAAGAATGATGTCACGCTTGATACGATATACCAGTCGCTCTACCTATACACACAGGAAGATGGTTGGCGCGAACATAAAGTCATTGACGGCATGGATCCGCATGTCACTGGTCAACTCGTTGCTTCACCTTCCAGTGAACTTGACGTGATTACTTGGGTCCACGAAACGGAGGCGGTCGCATATATCGGAGCCTTCGGCACTGGACAACTACGAGCCATCACGGTTGATACTCCCGATACGTCGTCGGCCATCGGTTTCACATCACGATTCAGCAGACTTCAAGATGAAACGCCGGTCTGGGTCACTCAGCCGCGATTGCATGACGAGTCGGGTGAGTTGCGCATTCTGGTCCTTGATCAAGATACTATAGTTCCGCTCGCAGCATTAGAATTTCCACACTGGCGGCTCCAAGCAAGCACCGCAGCGCCAGGCGGTGTTGTCGTAGCTACGGCCGCATTAAGACACGAATCCCCACAAATTTCAACGCTAATTCTGCGCGCTAAGATCCTGTGTACGGGGCCGTGAAATAAA
>VSDC01000102.1:0-7112 GCA_047459275.1 Gemmatimonadota bacterium | reverse complement strand
CCCGTCGTCCTCTTCCTCGGCAACTCGCTCACCGCCGGCTACGGCCTCACCGCCGAGGAGGCCTACCCGGCGCTGATCCAGCGGAAGATCGACGAGGCCGGGTACCCGTTCCGCGTGGTCAACGCCGGCGTGAGCGGCGAGACGTCGGCCGGCGGACTCCGCCGCATCGACTGGCTCCTCCGTCAGCCCATCGCGGTCCTCGTCCTCGCCCTCGGCGCCAACGACGCCCTCCGCGGCCACGACCTCGAGAGCACGCGCGCCAACCTCCAGGCGATCATCGACCGCACCCGCGCCGCCTACCCGGACGCCGCGATCGTCATCGCCGGGATGCAGGCGCCGCCCAATCTGGGCGCCGACTACACCGAACGGTTTCGCAGGATGTTCGTGGAGCTGGCCGAAGCGAACGACGCCGCCCTCATCCCCTTCCTCCTCGAGGGCGTCGCCGCAGTGCCGGAGCTGAACCAAGAGGACGGGATCCACCCCACCGCCGAGGGACAGAAGATCCTCGCCGAGAACGTCTGGCGCACGCTGGAGCCCGTGCTGCGGCGCGTGACGGCCGGCGCACCGACCGGTTGAGGGCTCGCGGTCGCCCGTCGGTCGAGCGCACGACCGCGGGCGACCCGGCCGTCTGCGGTGTAGGCCGCCGCCCCGCCAATGCTCGCGCCCGCCCGCAACCGCCGCCGGCCCCGCAGCGAGAACCTCCGAGCGCCCGCGGCCTCACGCTCTCAGTACCCGACCGCGCCTCCGTCCGGCTCCCGCGGGTCCGGCGCGCCGATCCGCTCGCCCGTCTTCGGATCGATCAGGATCGAGTGCGCCAGCCCCTGCCGGCCGCCCACCCGCACCGAGTGGCCCATCGCCTCCAGCGCCTTCACCACTTCCGGGCTCGCGCCGCCCTCCTCGATCGTGATACGGTCCGGCAGCCACTGATGGTGGAACCGCCGCGCCGCGACCGCCTCCCCGATCCCCATCTCGAAGTCGACGAGGTTCAGGATCACCTGCAGCACCGTGTTGATGATCGTCCGCCCGCCCGGGCTCCCGATCACCGCGACCAGCTTCCCGTCCTTCGCCACGATCGTCGGCGTCATGCTCGAAAGCATGCGCTGCTCCGGCCGCGCTAGATTTGGTTCGGTGCCGATCAGGCCATCGTCCGTCGTGAGGCCGGGCGCCGCGTTGAAGTCGCCCATCTCGTTGTTGAGCAGGAAGCCCGCGCCCGGAACCACGATCTTCGAGCCGTAGCCCGCCTCGAGCGTGTACGTGACCGACACCGCCATCCCGTCCCGGTCAACGACGGAGTAGTGCGTCGTCTCCGTGCTCTCGGCCACCAGCTCCACGTCCGCGGGCGTCGACGGCGTGGCACGGTCGCTGGCGATCCCGGCCCTCAACTCGGCCGCGTACACCTTGCTCGTGAGAAGGTCGACCGGCACCTCCACGAAGTCCGAGTCGGCCAGGTAGCGCGCCCGGTCGCGGAAGGCGCGGCGCATCGCCTCCACCACGTGGTGGATGTACGCGGGCGAGTTGTGCCCCATCGCCCGGAGGTCGTAGCCCTCCAGGATGTTGAGCATCTGGATGAGAGCGACGCCGCCGCTGCTCGGCGGCGGCATGCTGATGATCTCGTAGCCGCGGTAGGTGCCGCGGACCGGCGGGCGTTCGACCGCTTCGTAGCGCGCCAGGTCTTCCTCGGTGATGATCCCGCCGCCGCGCTGCATCTCGGCAACGATGAGCCGCGCCGTCTCTCCCTTGTAGAAGCCGTCGCGCCCCAGGTCCCGGATCCGCTCGAGCGTCCGCGCCAGGTCGGGCTGGCGCAGGATCTCGCCCGGCCGGTACGGCTCGCCGTTCTTCGAGAACTGGGCGAGACTCGCCGGATAGCGAGCGAGGGCGGGGAGTACGTTCTCGAGGGACCGCGCGAGCCCGGGCATGACGTGGAACCCGTCGCGGGCGAGGCGGACGGCGGGCTCGACGAGCTGCCGCCACTCGATCGAGCCGTACCGCTCGTGGGCGAGCGCGAACCCGGCGACGGTGCCCGGCACGCCCACGGCGAGGTGGCTGTTGTGGTGCTTCTGGTAGGAGTACTCGCCGCGCTCGTCGAGGAACATCTCGGGGTGCGCGGCGAGCGGCGCCTTCTCGCGGAAATCGATCGACGTCGTCCGACCGTCCGGGAAGCGGATCACCATGAACCCGCCGCCCCCGATGTTCCCGGCGGTCGGGTGCGTCACGGCGAGGGCGAAGCCGGTCGCGATCGCCGCGTCGACGGCGTTACCGCCCGCCTCGAGGATCCGGGCACCGACGTCGCTCGCGAGCGTGTTCGCCGATACGACGATCCCGTGCCGCGCCCGCACCACGCTGGTCTCCGGCGCCACGCCCGTCCGCGGCGCCCCCTGCCCGCACGCGGCGAGCAGGGCGGCGGTGCCCACCAGAAGAAGACTGGACCACCGAGTCGAAGTGTCTACTCGCACGTCACTCCACCTTCTACGGGTCGTTCTCGGAAAGCCTGGCGGTTGCGCCGAACGGCGCGTTCCGCCGCGAGGCGGCCCGACTCACTGCTCCACGACCGCCCGCGCCTCTACTCACACCGCGAACGACGGCGGCACGCGCAGGTGGTGCCCCGTCGCGTCCTGGTACGCCTTGGCCACCGCCAGCGCCTCGGCCTCACCCCAGAGGTTGCCGATGAACGAGATGCTGACCGGCGTCCCGTCCGATGCGAAGCCGCTCGGGACCACTACGGCGGGGTGGCCGGTCAGGTTCGTCGTGAGCAGAACGCTTCCGCCGTAGGACGGTGTGACGAACACGTCGACGGTGCGCATCGCATCGTCCATTGCGGCCATGAGCAGGCTGCGGATCCTGTTGGCCTGGATGTACTCGACGGCCGGGATGAAGCGCGCCTCGCGGAAGATCTCCGGCCAGCTGCTCCGCTCGTCCATGAGCGCGTCCCGGCCGCTCCGCGTGAGGTCGTCGAAGGCCGCGGCGGCCTCGGCGTCCAGGATGATGCGCAGCGCCTGCACCGGCAGCTCGTCGGGCAGCTCGAAGGGAACCAGCTCCGCGCCGAGCGAGCGCAGCACGCCGAGCACCTCGCGGTCCATGCGGCGCCACTCACGGGCTCGCTCGCCCTCCGGCTCGTCCTCGAACGCGCTCGCGAAATAGCCGATCCTGAGGTCCTTCACCGAAAGGGTCGCGTCCCACACGAAAGGCACGTCGCGAACGGTGGGATCGAGGCCGTCGGGGCCGTGGATCGCCTCGAAGACGAGGGCGCAATCCTCGACGCTGCGGCAGATCGGCCCGATCTTGTCCATGGACCACGAGAGCGCCATCGCGCCGTGGCGGCTCACCCGGCCGAAGGTCGGGCGGAGCCCCGTCGTGCCGCAGCGCGTGGACGGCGAGACGATCGACCCCAGCGTCTCGGTCCCGATGCTGAAGCCGACGAGCCCCGCGGCCGTCGCCGCGGCCGAGCCCGCGGACGAGCCGCTCGAGCCCTGCTCGAGGTTCCAGGGGTTGCGCGTCCGGCCGCCGAACCAGACGTCACCCATTGCAAGGGCGCCCAGCGTCAGCTTCGCGACGAGGACCGCACCCGCCTCGTCCAGCCGCCGCACCACCGTCGCATCCATGTCGATGACCTGGTCGACGTAGGGCTCGGCGCCCCAGGTGGTCGGGTATCCCTTCACCGCGAGCAGGTCCTTCGCGCCCCACGGGATCCCGTGCAGCGGTCCGCGATAGCGCCCGGCCCGGATCTCCTCGTCCGCGCGGCGCGCCTGCTCCAGCGCGCGCTCCTTCGTCAGCGTGACCACGCACTCGAGCTGCGGCCCGTACCGCTCCAGGCGGTCGAGGTACATCTCCGTCAGCTCCTGCGACGTGACCTGCCGCGTGCGGATCAGCTCGGAGAGCTTCGTCACGGGCCAGAACGCGACCTCTTCCAGGTTCGCCGGCCGGGTGACCCGCCCGGGGTCCGAGCGCCGCGGCCGGCGGTCCGCCTTCACCGCCGTCGGCGGCCGCACGCCGGGCACGACCGGGTCGAAGCGGAGGGCCGGCATCACCGAGTTCGGGATCTCGACCGACCGCATCGCCTCGTACGCGCCGAGCTTGCGGTTCAGCCCGCGGACCATCGCCTCGCGCTGCTCTTCCGTGAACGTGAGCCCCGCGATCTGCTCCGCGTGCGCGATCATCTCCTTCGTGACCTCGCCCTGCCCCAGCGCCCACAGCACGCCGGGGAAGAGCGTCCCGCCCAGCCCCGTGGCGGCGAAGTACGCCATGAAGCGACGCCGGTCGATACGACCCGCGGACTCCGCCATGAACTCAGCGCTCATACGCTCCTCCATGCTAAGGGTCGACGACGCACGCGCCGGCCTCGGCGGCCATGCGCCGCCCCGGTCCGCTCGCGCCCTGCCCGCCGGACCGCCCCGGTCCGTTCACCGCCACTCGATCTTCACGATCCGGCCGCGCGGCCCGACCGCCCACCCCGGCGCCGGCGACGCCGAACGAGCTGCCGCCGACGCCGCGCCGGCCGCCTCGGACGCCTCCGCTCCACCCGCCGCCGGTGCGAACCCGACCGCCCAGTACGACGCCGTGTCCACCGTCGCCCAGGTGCGCGCGTCGTCGGTCGAGACGTCCATCCCGCCCGGGCCCACGGCCACGATCGTCGGCGACGGCGCGCCCGGCACGTACGCCGCGCCGTAGACCGCGCCCGGCAGCGCCGTCCTGCCGGCCAGCGTCCACGTCCGACCGCCGTCCGCCGTGACCGCGACGTTGTCGGTGTGCTCCTGCGGACGCGCCAGGTCGCCGCCCAGGGCGACGCCGTGCAGCGCGTCACGGAACGCCAGCGTGAAGATCCCCGCCATCTCGCCCGCCACCAGCGGCGCCTCCACGACGGTCCAAGTGCGCCCGTAGTCCTCGGTGCGGAACACGCGCGCTTTCTCCGCCGCGCCGGTTCCGATCCACGCCAGCCCGCCGGGCCCGGTCACGACGCACGTCCCGCTCGCCGCGAACGCGCCCTCGCCGCCCGCCTGCGCGTCCGGCACACGATCCGGCGGGACCCGCGTCCAATTTGCGCCAGCGTCCTCGGTCGCGAGGAGGATCACCTCGCCCGCGACGGCGTCGCTGAACGCCAGCCCCCGCCGCTCGTCCCAGAACGACAGGCAGTCGAAGAACGCCTCCGGTTCCTCGTTCACGAACTGCAGCGTCCAGCTCCGCCCGCCGTCCGTCGTCTTGTAGATCCGCGAGAGCGGCCCCGGCCCCGCGCTCAGTACGTACGCCGTCCGCTCGTCGATCGCATGAATGTCGCGGAACTGGAGCGTGTCCGCGTCCGGAACGATGAGCCGCTCCCAGGTCGCGCCGCCGTCCGTCGTGCGCAGCACCGTGCCCCGGTGCCCGCTCACCCAGACGACGCGCTCGCTCACCGCGCTCACCGCCTGGAGCAGCGCCGTCGTCCCGCTCTCCTGCACCGTGAGCGTCGGACGGACCGCCTGCGATCGCGCCTCCGGAGCACCGGGGCCGAATGCGACGAGCCCGATGACCAGGAAGAGCAGGCCGGGAGCGCATCGCAGGCCGGGGGCTCGGCACGTGCCGCGGGTCGCCCGCAGGTCCGGAGCGCAATCCGTTCCGGCAACGTGCCGGCCGCGGAACCGGGAGAAGGAACGTGACGGGGAACGCGAGAACGGATTCATCCTCGACTCCGTTTTCCGAGGCATGCCGCACTATACGACGTCGAGATCCGCGTCGCCGTCCTGCGGCGCCTAGCGATCCCGACTCAGTAGCGCCTCGCACCCTTCGCGGCGCATGGTGTCGGCAAGGCTGATGATCTTCCACCCCTCGGTCGTGCGCACGAGCTGGATCGCGTCCACGCCGCAGTGGCTGAACTCCGTTCCCCTGTGGAACGTGTATTCCGTCCAGACCGAGGCGAGGTTGCCGTCGATCTGCACGATCGGATCGTAGAGCCGCTCGTCCCACACTTCCGTAGCCCCGCCGACCGCCAGGACGAAGCCGTCGATCCCGGAGATCGAGACCGCTGGCTGGCCATCGCGGACGCCCGCCCGGATCAGACGGGCATCGGGGTGGAAGACCGACCGCACGACGGCGCTGTCCGCCGTGCGCATCCCGTCGAAGAGGCGCTGGACGACGCCGAGCACCTCGCGCTCCTCGGGCGTCTGCGCCGCGGCCGGCGCCGCAGCGAACCCGACGGCGACGACGGATGTCATCAGCGCCGCCAGGATGGCGGAAGGGAAGATCCTCGAATCGCGTGGTCTCATTTGCCGTTCCTCTGCTGGCCCGACAGTACGAACGATCCCCCGGGGCATTGGATCCATCTCATGGGCATCCTCCGGCGTGAGATCGAGGGGGGTCCGTGTGATACGCGCAGGGGTGTTCCGGTATAGTGCACCCGACGAGAGGGCCCCGGCAAGTGTGCGCGGCGCGTGCGGGCGCATCGGCGGCGTCGCGGCTCGTGGAAATGATCCGATCGGGGAGAGTAATGGGGGTCGGCGAATCGGGCGCGCGCCGGCCCGCGTGAGCGCCGGGGCGCGCCTGCCGGGCGCGCGCCTGCGCTCACGCGGGTCCGCACCCGCGAGTCACGGAACCACCACCAGGCCCTCCATCAGCACCACCTCCAGCGCGGTGCTCGGCACACGCTTCAGCTCCGCCAGCCGCTCGTCGTCCCAGCGAGGATCCGGCGCACCGCTGATGAACCACCCGCCTCCTTCGTCCGCCAGGAACATCCCGTACTTCTTCAGGGCGTTCAGGATGACCTGCACCTCTTCGGGGAAGCCGGAAACGTCGAAATCCGCGCGAAGCCGGACCCGCATACCCATCGGCGGCAGGTTCGGATCCTTGTCCCCGCTCACGTAGTGCCGCGCCGGCGGGACGTACGCCTTCCGCGTCTTCGGGCACGTGAAGCGCAGCGCGTGCCGGATCTCGCCCTGGCCGAACACCTCGTCGTAGCGGACCAGCCCCGGGAAGATCGGCAGCCCCGCGCCGTCAGCCGACGTCCACCCGGCAGGACGGAGAGCGTTGCTGTTCAGGTCGAAGACCGCGCCGGAGACCGCGCGCCACGACGCGCCGCCGTTGACCGGGTATGCGCGGAACAGCTCGTACAGCATCCAATTGTCCCGCTCGATCACGATCACGTGGCG
>VSDC01000101.1:0-7139 GCA_047459275.1 Gemmatimonadota bacterium | reverse complement strand
TACAGATGGAAGCCCGGGATCGACCTCGCGCTCCCGCGCGACGGGCCGCCCGCCGGATCGAGGGCGATCAGGACGACCGGCCTGTGGATCTGCTCCACGATCCGCGACGCCACGATCCCGATCACGCCCGGGTGCCAGTCCGCGGAAGCGAGCACGACGGCGCGGTCGCGCTCGGCGTCGTACCCCGACTCGAGCATCTCGAGCGCCTCGGCCAGGATCCTCCGGTCGACCGCCTGACGCCGTCGGTTCTCCTCCTCGAGCGCCTGCGCGAGCCGGTCGGCCTCGAGATCGGACTCGGTCAGGAGCAGCTCGACGCCGAGCGACGCTTCGCTCATGCGGCCGACCGCGTTGATCCGGGGCGCGAGGATGTGCCCGACCTGCCCGGCGCTCAGCGGGGCACCGTCGCCACTGGCGAGCCCCGCCCGCCGGAGCAGCGCCCGGAGCCCCGGGTTGCGAGTCTCGGGCATGAGCCGCAGCCCGTAGCGGACCAGGACCCGGTTCTCGTCCACGAGCGGGGCCAGGTCGGCCACGGTCGCGAGGGCGACGAGGTCGAGGTAGTACAGGAGCGCGTCCGTGTCCTCGCCGCGCGCCAGGTAGAGCGCCTGGCAGACCTTGTAGGCCACGCCCGCGCCCGCGAGCCCTTTGTACGGGTAGGTGCAATCGCGTCGGTTGGGGTTGACCACCGCCGAAGCCGGTGGGAGCGTCTCGCCCGGCGTGTGGTGGTCCGTCACGACGACGTCGATCCCGACGGCCGCCGCGGCGGCGATCGTCTCGTGCGCCAGGATCCCGCAGTCGCCCGTCAGGATGAGGGTTGCACCGACCTCACGTGCGCGTCGCACGCCCGCGGGGCCGAGGTCGTAGCCGTCCGTGAAGCGGTTCGGCACGAACGGCACGACGCGCCCGCCGATCGCGCGGAGCGCGCGGGTGTAGATCGTGGCCGCGCAGATCCCGTCGACGTCGTAGTCGCCGTGGACGAGGATCGTCTCGCCGCGACGGATTGCGGCGTCCAGGCGCGCGACGGCCTGCTCCATCCCCGCGAGCGCAAAGGGGTCGTGGAGCTGTCCGAGGCGCGGCCGCAGGAAGCGCTTCGCCGCCTCCTGGTCCGCATAGCCGCGCACGACCAGGAGCCTGCACACCTCCTCGGGAAGCCGGAGCGCGCGCTCGAGGGAGGCCGCGGCTTCGTCGGCGGCGATCGCGCGCGGGATCCAGCGCCGGGGCGGACTCGATACGTTCGTCGCGTGAGGCATCGCCGCGAAACCTAGTCGCGTGCATCGGGGCGAAGCAAGGCGAGGATCGGCCTGGCGCCGCGGCCCGCGGGCCTCACGACGCGGGGGCCAGGATCACGCCGCACCCCTCGCAACGCACCAGCGTCGTGCCCCGCTGGATCTCGACCTGATGCTGGATCGGCACCATGCCGAAGCAGTGGCCGCACGCCCCGTCCGGCGTGAGGGCCGTGATCGCGACGCGCGTCCTCCCCGAGCGCACCCGCTCGTATAGACGCGCCGCCTCCGGATCGATCCGAACGCGCTGGTTCTCACGGCGGTCCCGGAGGAGCGCCAGCTCCTCCTCCACCGCGCCACGCTCCGCGAGCAGCTCCGCCCGCTTCGGCTCCATCGCCTCCCGCGCCTGACCGAGCTTCTTCTCCAGCTCGTCGAGCTTCAGCTCGGTGCGCGTGATCTCTTCCATGACCTGGATCGCCTCGGCCTCGTCCGCCTCGACCGCCGTCCGGATCAGGTGGAGCTCGGTCCAGATCGCCGCTTCCTCGCGGCCGTTCCGAACCCGCTGGAGCCGCTCCTCGGTCCTCCGCAGCCGCTCGCGTTTGTCATCGGCGGCCCGGCTCAGCCGCTGGGACGCCTCGCGCAACTCCTCCAGTCGCTTCCGCCCCTCCTCGATCTCACGACCGAGCGCCACGACCGGCGCCTCGACCTCCGCGACCAGCGGATCGTACGACCTCAGCTTCTCCTCGAGACCCGCGATCTGTTCGTCCAGCTCCTGCAGCGCCATCAGGGATCGGTAGAACTCTTCCATGCTCCTCCACGTCGCGTGAGTGGTACAGGTTCAGGCACGCTCCCGTAAGTACCTTCTATATCTTGCACTTAGCTTAAACCCCATCCCTTTCAGCTCGGATCCGAGCTCGTGGAGCCTGCGGTTCACCTCCGTCAGCTCGCGCAGGACGGCGACCGCCTCGTCGCCGGCGCTCTCGAGCCGTCGTCGCAGCTCGTCCTTGCGCTCGAAGAGCGACTGGGCGCGGATGTCGCCGACGATCTCGGCGAAGGAACGGTCCGCATCGCCCAGCTCCTCCGGATCGCCGAGGAGGCGCTGGAGCGCCTCGAGGGAGGGGCCGGTGAGGCCGAGGGCGTCCGGAGACTGGCCCCGGAGGCCGCCGGCACGGACCAGCGCCTCGAAGATGGAACGGTAGATCGGATCGGCGAAGTCGGCCGGGCTGAGTGCTTCGGCCGCTCTCGCGATCCGCGATTCGTCGCGGAGCAGGAGCAGGAGCAACTTCTTCTGCGCGGCAGACCCCGGCGGCACGACCTCCCGGGGCGGCTCCGGCCGCTCGAACCGCCGCGGCGAGCGGGGCCGTTCCCCCGGCGCCGAGAGCAGCTCGGCCTCGAGCGTCTCGCGGCGCACGCCGGTCCGCTCGGCCACCCGCGCCACGTAGATGTCCCGGAGCGCCGGGTCGACCGCGGCCCGCAGCGTGGGAAGCAGACCGTCGAGCGCCTTGCGCGTCCCCTCGGCGCTCTCGAAGTACCCGCGCGAGTCCAGGATCTGGATCTTCCGGTCGAGTACGTCGACCGCGCCATCGAGGAACGGCTTCAGCGCCTTCGCTCCGCCTTTCCGGACCAGCGAATCCGGATCCTCGCCCGGCGGCAGCGTGACGACCATGGGATGGATGCCAGCGGCGAGAAGCGCATCGGCGGTGCGGAACGTGGCGCGGAGTCCCGCCGTGTCGCTATCGTAGAGGAGCAGCGCCTGGCGCGTGTAGCGGGCCAGGAGCGCGGCTTGCTCGGGGGTCATCGCCGTCCCCAACCCGGCGACGACGTGCTCGACGCCGTGCGCGGCTAGGGAGACGTAGTCCATATACCCCTCGACCACGAGCGCCGCGCCCTCCCTCCGGATCGCGCCCTTCGACCAGGCGATCCCGTAGAGGTGGCGCCCCTTGTTGTAGATCGGGGTCTCGGGCGAATTCAGGTACTTTGGCACTCCCTCGCGGGCGGCGCCGAGGACTCGCCCGCCGAAGGCGATGATCCGGCCGCCCGGATCGGTGATCGGGAAGATCAGACGGTCCCGGAACCGGTCGTAGGGCTCCTCGGCCCGGTCGCTGGTCTTGATGAGCCCGGCCTCGATCAGGACGTCGTCGGAGATCCCGTGCCGGGCGGCCGCATCGCGGAGCGCGCGCCAGTCGTCCGGCGCGTACCCGAGGCGGAACCGTCGCGCGACCTCGTCGGCCACCCCGCGCCGGGCGAGGTACTCGCGGGCCTTCCGGCCCGCCGGGTCCCAGAGGCGCTCCTCGTAGAAGTCCGCGGCGAACGCGATCGCCTCGTACAGGGCACGGTAGGCGTCCTCGGCCGGGCGCCGCGCCGACGTGTCCGGGATGTCGACCCCGACCCGCTCGGCCACCTTGCGGACCGCCTCCTCGAAGCCGAGCCCCGCGTACTTCATGAGGAACGAAAAGACGTCGCCCGCCTCGCCGCAGCCGAAGCACTTGTAGAAGCCTCGCGAGGGGACGACGTGGAAGGATGGCGTCTTCTCCTTGTGGAACGGACAGTTAGCCCAGTAGTCCTTCCCTTTCTTCTTGAGCTGCACATACTCCCCGACGATCTCGACGATGTCGGCGCGTTCGCGCACTTCTTCGACGATCGTCTCAGGGATCATCCGAGCTCCGCTATGGTGACGCCCGAGCCGCCCTCCCGGGGCTCACCCAGGCGGTAGGACTTGACCTGTGGGTACTCGCGCAGCAGCTCCGCCACCCGCTCGCGGACCGCGCCGGTCCCCTTACCGTGGATAATGCGAATCCACGGCAGGTCGGCAAGGATCGCAGCGTCGAGGGCGGAAATGAGGCGCCCGTCGACCTCTTCGACGCGCAGCCCACGCAGGTCGACCTCGGGGCTGGCCTGCACCTCCGGCGCGGACCAGGCGCCCGAGCGCGGCCTCGACTTGGGCTTCTCCTGCTCCGGCTCGTCCGGGAGCACCTCCAGCCCGGATGCGGGCACCTGCAGCCGGAGCCCACCGGTGTCGACGGTCGCGCGGCCGTCGCGCAGCTCGACCACCCGGCCGGTCGCGCCCGTCGCGACGATCCGGACCCGGCGCCCCACGGCCGGCGGCTCTGTCTGACCCACCGCCCTGCCGACCACCCCGGCCTCGGGGGTGCGCTCGGCCTGGCGCCGCGCCGCCTCTTCGACCCGCCGCCGGGCGCGCCGCGCGGCTTCCTCCAGCTCTTCCGGGCTCGCGGAGGCCGCCTCCCTCACCTCCCGAATCGCCGCCTCCACCTGCTCCCGCGCCTGGAGCAGGAGGTCGCGGGCCTGCTGGCGCGCCCGCCGCTCCGCATCCCGCTCGCGCTGGCGGACCTTGTGCTCCCGCTCCTCGACCCGGCGACGCAGCTCGATCGCCTCCGCCCGCGCCGCCTCGGCCGCGGCCAGTGCCTCGGCCATCGCGCGTTCCTTCTCCTCCAGCTCCCGGAGGAGCTGCCCGACCTCCCGCTCGCCCTGCGGCAGATACGACTCCGCCATTTCCAGCAGCGCGTCGGGGAACCCGAGCCGCCGCGCGATCGCGAGGCCGTAGCTGCGTCCCGGTACGCCCTTGATCAACCGATAGGTCGGCCTGAGCTCCCGCGAGTCGAACTGGAGCGACGCGTTCACGACCCCCGGCTCGGCGCCCGCCAGCATCTTGAGCTGCCCCAGGTGCGTCGTGGCGACGGTCAGCGCGCCCCGGCGCGTGAGGTCGACCAGGATCGCCCGCGCCAGCGCGCCGCCCTCCGCCGGGTCCGTCCCGCTCCCGATCTCGTCGATCAGGACCAGCGAGTACTCGTCCGCCTCCTCCACGATCTCCCGCAGGTTCTTCAGGTGCGCCGAGAACGTCGACAGACTCGCCTCGATCGACTGCTCGTCCCCGATGTCGGCGAAGATGTCCCGGAAGATCGGGAGCCGGCTCCCCTCCCCGATCGGCGGGATGATCCCCGCCTGCGTCATCGCGCTGATCAGGCCGATCGCCTTGAGGAGCACCGTCTTGCCGCCCGTGTTGGGACCGGAGATCAACACGGTCCGCTCCTGCGGCTCGAGCGCCAGGTCGAACGGGACGACCGGGTCCGGCCCGGCAAGGAGGAGCGGGTGGCAGCCGTCTACGACGACGTACTCGCGCGTGCCCGGTGGGAGGAGTGTCGGCCGCCGGCCGTTGTGCTCGAGGGCGTACCGCGCCCGCGCAAAGAGGCAGTCGAGGGCGACGAGGGCGTCGAGGGCGGCCCCCAGCGCCTCGCGGTGGGGGCGCAGCCGGTCCGTGAGCTCGCGGAGAATGCGCTGGACCTCGCGGGCTTCGGCCAGCTCCAGCTCGCGGAGGCGGTTCATCATTTCGATGGCGATCGGCGGCTCGACGAAGAGCGTGCCGCCTGTCGCCGACTCGTCGTGCACGATCCCGCCGACCTCGGACCGTCCCTCGCGGCGTACCGGGATGACGTAGCGCCCGTCCCGGATGCTGATCGACGCGTCGGGCACGCGCACCCGCTCCGGGAGCGACGCCATGTAGGCCTCGAGCTTCTCGACGATCTTCGAGCGTGCGCCCCGGATCTCCCGACGCAGCCGCGCGAGCTCCTTCGATGCGTCGTCGCGCACCTCGCCCGCGTCGTCGATCGCCCGGCGGATCGCCTCCTCTTCCTCTTCCAGCTTGACCAGCCGGCCGGCGATCTCGGCGAGGAGCGGGTAATCGTCAGTGTGCTGCAGCAGCGCGCGACGGCTCGTGCGCGAGGTCTCCATCAGCTTCCGCGCATCGAGCAGCGTCGGGCCGTCCCAGACCGAGCCGGGCAGCGCCAGGCGACGCAGGGGCTCGCGCAGGTCCGGGATCGGCGCCGCTAGCCACCCGTCGCTGCGGAGCAGGAAGCCGATCATCTGGTCCACGCGCCGCAACTCGGTCTCCACCCAGGCCTGCGCGTCCGACGGCGTGAGCGCGCGCACGGCCTCGGCGCCCAGAGGCGTGGCCGCGAAGCGCGCCACGAGCTCGAGGGCCTCGGGGAACTGCAATACGACCAGCGCGTGACGATTCATGCCCCTGCGTACCCCGCAAACGCCGCGGCGAGCCAGACGCTCAAGCCAATCCCAGCTCCTCCCTCGCGATCCGGTTCGCCTCGCGCCCCTCGAAGCGCCCTTTGATCTTCGGCGCGATCTGTCCCATTACCGCGCCGATATTGTTGGCGCCGCCCGCGATCGCTTCGCGGATCATCTGCCGGACCTCGTCCTCGGAGAGTTGGGCCGGAAGGTAGGCGCGCAGCAACTCCGCCTCCTGCTCCTCCTTCTCCGCGAGGTCGATCCGCCCGCCGGCGCGCATCTGCTCGGCGGACTCGCGACGGCGTTTGATCGCGCTCGTGATCACGGCGATCACCTCGTCGTCCGACAGCTCGTGTCCGACCTCGATCTCCCGGTTGCGCACCTCCGAGAGCGTGGTCGTGAGCAGCATCGTCTTCAGCTTGTCCCGGCTACGCCGCGCGTCGTTCAGGTCCTCGCGCAACCGGTCTTTCAGTGTCTCCGCCATGCCTCTCCCCCTCTCGTAGCCCGATCATCAGCCCGGCGGCCAGGCCATGTCGCGGCCGCCGAGGACGTGCAGGTGAATGTGGTCGACCGACTGCCCCGCATTCGGCCCCGTGTTCATCACCAGCCGGTACCCGCTCTCGGCCACGCCTTCCGCGGCGGCCACCTCCTTCGCCGCCAGGAAGAGGCGCCCGACCAGCGCCGCGTCGGACGCCTCGAGGGCGTTCACCGAGGCGATGTGCTTCCGCGGGATCACCAGCACGTGCACCGGCGCCTGCGGATTGATGTCCCGGAACGCCACCGTCTCTTCGTCCTCACGCACGATCTTCGCCGGGAGCTCCCCCGCGACGATCTTGCAGAAGATGCATCCGTCCGCCATGTCGTTCCTCCAGCGTTCGTCCATCC
>VSDC01000100.1:0-7199 GCA_047459275.1 Gemmatimonadota bacterium | reverse complement strand
ATCGGCGGCGTGGCGGCGTACCGCGACAAGGTGAGCGTGGTCGGCGTCGGCTTCGACATCGCGTGCGGGAACGCGGCGATCCGCACCGACCTGAAGCTCGCGGACCTGGGCCGGACGGAAGGGGAGCTGCGACGTCGCCTGAACCAACTGGCCGACGAAATCCAGCATCAGGTCAGCTTCGGCATCGGGCGGAAGAACCACGCCGACGACGCGCCCGTCGACCATCCGCTCTTCGACGACCCCGCGTGGGACGCGGTCCCGAAGAAGCACCGCGGCAACCTGCGCGAGAAGGCTCGGGCCCAGCTCGGGACGGTCGGGAGCGGCAACCACTACGTCGACGTCTTCGCCGACGAGACGGATACGATCTGGGTCGGCGTGCACTTCGGCTCCCGAGGCTTCGGCCACACCGTCGCCTCCGGTTTCATGGCGCTCGGGCAGGGTGCCAACTGGGGCGACCGCGTCCCGGAGCGCGAGGTGCTCCTCCCCCTCGAGCAGCCCCTCGGCCACGACTACTGGCAGCTCATGACGCTGGCGGGGCAGTACGCGTACGCGGGGCGGGAGTGGGTGGCGCGCAAGGTCGTCTCGATCCTCGGCGCCCGGGAGCTCGAGCTCGTGCACAACCACCACAACTTCGCCTGGCGCGAGGAGCACGACGGCGAGGAGTTCATCGTGGTGCGGAAGGGCGCGACGCCGGCGTTCCCCGGCCAGAAGGGCTTCATCGGCGGCTCCATGGGCGACGACGCCGTGATCGTCCAGGGCACGCCGGCGGACCAGGCGGACGAGGACACGTTGCGTCTCCAGCGCGAGGCGCTCTTCTCCACCGTCCACGGCGCCGGACGCATCATGAGCCGAGCCGCTGCTGCCGGGAAGGTGCACCGCAAGACGGGGAAGGTGATCCGCCCGGGACTAGTCTCCCCCGAGATGATGAACGACTGGGTGCGGAAGAAGGGCGTGATCCTCCGCGGCGGCGGCCTGGACGAGAGCCCGCACGTGTACCGCCGGCTCCCTGAAGTCCTCGCCGCCCAGGGCCCGACGATCCAGGTGCTGCACACGCTCCGGCCGCTCATCGTCGTCATGGCCGGCGCGAACGAGTTCGACCCGTACAAGGACTGATTCCGCCGGGTGGCTCGAACCCGCCGCCGGGCCGATCGGGCTGTACGGCGCCTCACGCTACGAGTCGCCCCTGCACCGGTCGGATGAACCCCAGCATGTCCTCGTTCAGCCGACCCTTGTGCGTGACCGTCAGCCCGTGCGGCGCGCCCGGGTAGACCTTCAGCGTCGCGTTCTCGACCAGCTCCGCGGACCGCATCGCCGAGGCCGCGATCGGCACGATCTGGTCGTCCTCGCCGTGGATGATCAACGTGGGAACGTCGAACTTCCGCAGGTCCTCCGTGAAGTCCGTCTCCGAGAACGCCGCGACGCATTCGTAGGCATTCACCAATCCGGCCTGCATGCACCAGAGCCAGAAGGCCTCGCGCGTTCCCTCCGACACCTTGGCGCCCGGCCGGTTCGCGCCGTAGAACGGGGCGCTGAGCTCCCGATAGTACTGCGAGCGGTCCCGGAGCAGGCTTTCGCGGATCTCGTCGAAGACCTCTCGCGGCTGGCCCTCGGGGTTCGCCTCGGTCCTGAGCATCAGGGGCGGCACGGCTCCGATCAGGACGACCTTCGCGACGCGATCGGTGCCGTGACGTCCGACGTACCGCGTCACCTCGCCTCCTCCCGTCGAGTGCCCCACGAGGATGACGTCCCGGAGATCGAGGTGCTCGATCAGCTCGGCGAGATCGTCGGCGTAGGTGTCCATGTCGTTGCCGTGCCAGGGCTGGCTGGAACGGCCGTGGCCGCGCCGGTCGTGTGCGATGCAGCGGAAGCCGTTGGAGGCGAGGAACAGCATCTGGTCGTCCCAGGCGTCGGCGTTGAGGGGCCAACCGTGGCTGAAGACGACGGGCTGCCCTGAGCCCCAATCCTTGTAGTAGATCTCGGTGCCATCCTTCGTTGTGAACCTTCCCATGTAGGGACCTCCTCGAGCGGTGTGATCGCAGACGACGTGTGATCGGTGCCGCGTGCGCGGAGCGTACGCGGGATGTGCCGGGCGCGGCGCGGTCGCCGCGTGTCTCGCGCGTACGCGCGCATCGCCGGTTGGCTCGCGGGCGGGGGGAACCGGCAATTGGCGGTCCGCGGGAGACGGTCGCGGCGGCGCACATCGCACCGGCTGGATCGAAGTGGCCCGGTCCTGACGGAACGGCGCGAGCGACCATGGCCCGGCGATCGGCGGACAGGGCGGGGTCCGCAGCCGCAGCGGTACCCGTGCGGCCCGGGCGGCCGTCGGAGAAGCTGAATTCCCTGTCGAATTTTCGGTAGACCACCCGATCCGCCTTGCGGTAGACTTCCAAGCGGCCCGCCGGACGGCGGTGGAGAGCCGTTGCCCCGACCGAAGTGGAGGGCCGCTTCACGGCTAGCTCGGTGCGCTCCGGAGATACCGTATGGACAGGAACATCTGCCTGCTCCTGGTGCCGTACATGGCCGGCGACGACCGCCACGGCGCGAGCCGCGGGCCGGAGCGTCTGCTTTCGGCCGGAATCGCCGGGCGCTTTGCCGACCGCAGCCGGGTGAGGACCGAGCGCATCGAGCGCGACGGGCCGTTCGGCGACACCGGGTCCGCGTCGCTCGCCGTGAACCGACGCCTCGCCGCGAGTGTACGCGCCGCGATCGACGCGGGAGAGTTCCCGTTCGTGCTCGCCGGATCGTGCGATGCGGCGCTGGGCGTGCTGGCGGGGATCGGGACCGCCGGCACGGGCGCCGTCTGGTTGGACGCGCACGGCGACTTCAACACGCCCGAATCGACGCTCTCTGGCTTCTTCCCCGGAATGACGCTCGCCATCGCCACGGGGCATTGCTACCGAAAGTACCGGGCGCGGATGGCTCCAGCCGCGCCGCTGGAAGAAGAGAACGTCCTCATGCTGGGCGTACGGGATCTCGACGCGGAGGAGCGGGAACGTCTGGCGGCGTCCGGGATCGGGGTCGTCCAGTGGAGCGGAGGGGAGCCGTGCGCGGACGTCGCCGCCGCGCTCGACCGGCTCGCCGGGCGGGTCGGCGACGTCTACCTGCACATCGACCTCGATTCCCTGGATCCCTCGGTCGCACCGGCGATTGTGGACCAGCCGGTGCCGGGCGGGCTATCGCTCACCCACCTCGAGATGATCCTCCGTGGCGTTCTCGAGCGGTTCCGGGTGCGCGCCGCGATGGTCGCGACGTACAACCCCGAGTTGGACCCCGACGAGCAGACCCTCCGCGTCGTGATGCGGATCGCGGAACTGCTGGGGGCAGTGGAGATCTCACACGGGAGACGCCCATGACACAGCGAGAGAGAGTTGCGAGCTTCCGCCGGATGCACGAGAACGGCCCGCTGCTCCTGCCCAACGCCTGGGACGCGGCAAGTGCCCGCGTCATCGAGCTGGCCGGTGCGCAGGCCATCGGGACCACCAGCGCCGGAGTCTCGTGGGCGTACGGACGCCGCGATGGCCACCGGTTGCGGCGCGACGAGATGATCGACGCCATCCGACGCATCGTCGAGGCGGTCGAGGTCCCGGTCACGGCCGACATCGAGGGAGGCTACGGCACCGGCTCCATCGAGGACGTGGCCGAAACGGTGCGCGCGGTCGTGGAGCTCGGCGTCGTCGGCATCAATCTCGAGGATGCGTCCGGTGATGGCGGGACGACGCCGCTTCTCGATCCGGAGCTCCAGGCGGAGCGGATCCGTGCGGCGCGGGCCGCCGCGGCCGCGATGGGCGGCGATCTGTTCATCAACGCCCGGACGGACGTCTACCTCGCCCAGGTCGGCGAACCGGAGTCACGCCTGGAGGCCACGATCGAGCGGGCCAACCTGTACCTCGCGGCCGGGGCGGACGGCGTCTTCGTACCGGGTGTGACGGCCCCCGGCACGATCGAGGCGCTTGCCCGGGCGATCGACGGTCCCCTGAACGTCATGTGGTCGCCGGGCGCGCCGACCGTGCCCGACCTCGCCCGACTCGGCGTGGCGCGGGTGAGCGTCGGTCCCGCCTTCGCGCTCGCCGCGCTGGCTACGACGAGGCTTGCGACCCGTGAGCTCCTCGAGCGCGGCACCTACCGTGCTCTTGAGCAATGCCTGACTTTCGGCGAGGTCGATGGGATGTTCGCGCGGGTGTGAGCTCGGGGCGCGTGGCGGGAATGTGGTCGGGAGTGGGACGGCCGATTGGTTGGGTGTCGGGGGTCGGGTGTCGGATCGTACGTCTCAGGTCCTAGGTCTTAGGTCTTGGGTTCTGGGTCGCACCACCCGAGACCTGAGACCTAGGACCTGAGACCTACACCACCCCCTCACACCCCCACGGCCGCCTTCGCCCGGACGCGGGTCACGGTGTACCCCCGCTCCTCCAACATCTCCACGACGCTGTCCTCGCCGACGAGGTGTCCGAGGCCCACGACCACCAGGGCCGGCGTGCCGGAGCGGAGCAACTCCTCGATCTGCGGGACCCAGCGCCGGTTCCGGGCCGTGAGCAGCCGTTCGTAGATTTCGCCGTGACTCCCCATGGACCTGTTGAGCATCTCGACCACCCACTCCACTTCGCCACGGCGCCACATCTCGGCCCCCCGATCGAACTGCGCGGCCAATGAGTCCAGGTCCACCAGCGTGCTGCGCAGGAATTCGATCTGCGCCGTCTCGCTCATGCCGTCGAGCGCGTCGATCTGGTCCGTCACCGTTTCCAACCCCCTCGTGGGCTTCCCCGCTTCACCAGCTCGCTGGTAGAAATGCATGTCGATCCCGAGCGTGGGATCGAAGCCCGCCTGCACCATCGTCGCGGACTGGAGAGTCATCGCCGCCATCCACGGCTTCATCCCCTTGAACGCGTCGAACGGGATCGGCATGCCGGCCGTCTTGCGCTCGAGCTCCGCGTACAGGTCCGCAGGGAGTACGTCGGCCAGCGTCCGACCCCGGGGGAGCATCCCGCGCGTCATCATCTCCACATTGGCCTGCATCAGCTCGCTCAGATCGATCTCGAACACGACCGTCTTCGCGGCGTCGAACGCCTCGTAGATCGCCGGGTCCAACGGATACGCATCCTTCTTGAGAACGTGGATCGACCCGAGCAGGTAGACCGTGTTCCCGCCGCTGCGAACCTCCCAGAGTGGCAGCAGGTTGTCGACGTCACGCGGCGCCCGGCTCGCCGGTGCGAACGCCACCAGCATCGCCGCGAACGCGATGACTCCATACCACCACCGACGATCGCATTTCCTCATACGATGTCCCTCCTTTCGTGGGGAGCACGACGCGGCCTCAGCGGTCGGCCGTTCCGTCGTCCTCGTAAATGAAGATTTCCTCGATCGTGAGGCCGAAGACCTTCCCGATCTTGAACGCCAGCGGCAGACTCGGGTCGTACTTCCCGTTCTCGATAGCGTTGACGGTCTGCCGCGAGACGCCCAATCGCTCCGCGAGGTCCTGCTGTGACCAGCGCCGCTCGGCCCGCAGCACCCGGATCCGATTCTTCACTCGTGCCGCCTCACTCGTGCCGCCTCGCGAAGAACGCCAGCGCGGCGCCGCGAACCACTTCCGCCAGCGCGATCGTCGCGGCCGCCAACCCCCAGTGCACGTTGGGGTCGGCCGCAATGTAGACGTAGACCAGGAGCCCGGCGGCCACCACGATCATGAACGCGTACGCCACCGCGAACGCCTGGAGCTGGATCAGCCGCGCCAGCTCGTCGAGCGCCGCCAGGTACCGGACGTATGCGATAGCCACGAGGACCATCATCGCCGGCAGGACCGCTGCCCACACCAGGCGCCCCGGGCCGCCTGGCCATCCGGACGCCAGGCCGGCGCCCCCGATGGCGGCCCCGACCGTCGCCATCGCCGTCCACCGCGCCAGCCGACGCCCCTCGGGCGTCGCCGTGCCGAAGAAGCCGAAGAAGACCAGCGTCGCATACGGCCACGACGCCTTGCCCTCCTCCTCCTGCACCTCCCTCTCGATCTCGCTGTCCGCCGAAACCGTCGTCTCGAGCTCCGCCATTTCGGCCTCCCTCATCGCTCGCAGCAACCGGCGGCGAATGTAACGTTCGCTTGTCAGTTTGTCAAGTTTCCTTTACATCCCCGGCTCGCCGGGCACGCGTGTTGCACCGCCCGCGCGCGATCCCGCAGCCCACCCACCGCGCTCGAACAGGGTGCCATGACGAGACTCGCGGCCGGCCTCGCGTACCGATTCCGCACGCACGGGCTCCGCTTCCCGGCGGCCGCGGTCCTGGTGCTGGTTGCCCTGGCGGCGACCCTCATCCTCGCCCCCTCCCCAGCGCACGCACAGGAAGTCCGCACCGCGGGCGAGGAGCGGCTGACGGTGCGGGGGTTCGTGAGCGCCTCCCTCTTCGTCGACGACCAGTTCTTCGCGCCGGGGAACGGCCAGAACGCGCTCTGGGCCGAGCTCCTGGAGTTGCGCGAGGACGAGTGGTTCCACGGCGGCGACGTCCGCAACACCCGGATCACGCTCGACTTCGACGGCCCCCGCGTCTTCGGCAACTGGCGGGCGCGCGCGCTCCTCGAGGCCGACTTCTTCGGCGGCTTCACGGGCGTGGGCGCCTTCAGCGACGAGCAGCCCAACCCCCGCCTCCGCCTTGCCTATGCGGACCTGACGAACGGGCGGACCACGGTCCGGATCGGGCAGGCCTGGTCGCCGACGTTCGGCTACGCCCCCGAGTCGCTCACCCACATCGGCTTCCCGCTGGGCTGGGGTTCGGGCGGGCTGATCGGCTGGCGCTTCCCCGGAATCTTCCTCTACCACGACCTGACCCCGGGCGGCGGGTGGGACGCCGAGCTGCAGGTCGCCGCGTTCCGTGGCTCCTGGAGCGACGAGCTCTTCCCCGACGACGTCAGTGCCGGCGAGGCGTCGCTCTGGCCGCAGCTCGAGGCGCGCTTCGGCCTCGGACGCTCACCCGAGCGCGGCACGAGGTGGGAGGCGTTCATCGCCGCGCACATCGACCACAAGGACCTCAGCGGGCCAGGAGACGACACGGACTTCGACCTGGACGGCTGGGCGATCGTCGGCGGGTTCCGGATCCGGCCGGGTCGCTTCACGATCCTGGCGAATGGCTACGTGGGCGAGGCGATCGGGCAGCTCTTCGCGCAGATCCTCCAGTTCGGGGACTTCGAGGGTTGGGGCGTACAGGGGCAGATCGGCTACGAC
>VSDC01000099.1:0-7238 GCA_047459275.1 Gemmatimonadota bacterium | reverse complement strand
CCTCGCGCGTGCCCGTCCGAACGCCAGGCGCACGCGACCGGCCGCACGCCCGTCCGGCGCACCCGCCACTCGCCAGTCGCGCGTGCCAGTCTACCGAATGATCCCGATGGGAATCAGGACGGCGTAACCGAGGACCAGGAGCAGCGGCGCGGCGACCGTCGAGCCCCTGGCGAGCAGGGCGTAGCCGATCGCCACCGAGCCGAGCCCTGCGGCGAGGAGGATGGCGTTGACCCGCGTGAAGCGGAGAGCCCCGCGCGTATCGACCGACTTCTTCGAAGCTGTGCGATTGCTCATAACCACTCGAGAATCTATGGAACCGCCCGCGACGGTCAAGCGCCCGGCGGCGGTGCCGCGCCTGGCGTAACCCGTCATCTGTCATTCCCTTCGGTTCCCGGCAGACGCGTCTGGATCGGCCGGTCGCGCATTCGGACCAGGTCGCGGCGCGTCCGAGCCGTTTGGACCTGCCCCCTCCCGGCCGAGTGCGTCCGCTCCCAACGTGGAGGTATCCGCGTCCGATCCAAGTGATCCCCCGCGCAATCCGGCGGCTCCCTCACCCATACCCGAGCCTCCCCCGCCCGTGCCGGGAGCTTCCTCCCCCATCCAGTACGCCGGCGCGTCGGGCGGGTCGGTCACCCGGAGCGCCTCGAGCCGCCGCAGTTGGTACCGTCGCCGGCGGAGGTAGAGGAACAGGAGAAGCACGCCGGTGATGCTCCAGAACACCGCCGAGTAGACCAGGACGTACGTCCAGCCGAACTCCTTGCGCACCGACGCGCTCCAATCCTCCTCGAACTGCCCCACGGTCAGGCCGTAGGTCCGTCGGAGCGCGGATTCGATGGAACCGGTCTCCTTCCAGCGCTCGAGGAAGATGCGAAGCGCACGCTCGCCGCCGCGGTCGAGGAGGTAGCCCACCGCGCTGCTCGCGAGGAGATAGGCGACGCGCGCTTCGATCTCACGCGCCGGCCACTCCAACGCGAGGGAGTCCAGGTGCGGCGCGCGCCCGGTGGCAAAGGCGAGCCGGAGCTGCCAGCCGGCCTCGAGGTCCCACTCCCCCGCGGCGATGCGCGCGTACCCCTCGTCGAACCAGCGCGGCGGGCGAGCGGGGTCGAGGTAGCGGTGCAGCGCGATGTGGGCCAGCTCGTGGCGGAGCGTCCGGGCCAGCTCGTGGGGCGCACCGCGGCGCGAGAAGTAAGCGGGGAGCACGATCACGCCCGCGTCCGGGAACGCGATCCCGGCGCCCCATTCCGGGGCACGCCCGCCGGTCAGCGAATCGAAGCGCTCGGCGTCGGGCGCGAAGTAGATCCAGACCGGGTCGTCACCATCCAGCACACCCTCCGGGAGCGCCGGGAGCGGCGGCATGGCGAGCACGCGGTCCAGCACGCGACGGGCGAGGCGCTCGCCGCCGGGCCAGTGGATGGCGACGAGCGGTCCAGCCCGGATCGTGTCGGGGACCTGGCCGGGGAGCTCACGCGGGGCGAGGAAACAACTGGCCAGGACGACGAGGGTCGCGATACGACGTCGCCCCGCCATCGCTCAGCCGTGCGGCTGACGGGCGAGCGCCTCGGCGCACGCTGCGATCGTCTCGGCCATGCGGTAGAGCGGCAGCACGTCCATGGCGTACGGCGCGGCGGCCTTCGGCATCCCGTAGATCACCGACGTCTCTGCGTCCTGCGCGATCGTGGCGCCGCCGACGTCTCGGATCACGCGGAGTCCCTCGGCGCCGTCGCGCCCCATCCCGGTCAGGACGACGCCGACCGTGTTCGGCCCGAAATGGCTCGCGACCGACTTGAAGAGCGGGTCCGCGGCCGGCCGCACGCCCCAGATCGGGCGGTCGTCGTGAAGCTCGACGACGAAGTCCGTGTCCGACCGGCGGACGCGCATGTGACGGCCGCCCGGCGCAATGTAGACGTGGCCGACGCGCAGCGGCTCGCCATCCTCCGCTTCCGTCACCGGAAGCGCGCTCAGGGAATCCAGCCGCGCGGCAAGGGACCGGGTGAAGCCGCGCGGCATGTGCTGGACGACGAGCACGACGGCGGGCAGCCCCGCAGGCAGCCGCGGGATCAGCTCCGCAAGCGCCCGCGGTCCGCCGCTCGACGCCGCCACGGCAACGGCGACGCTGGGCACGCCCGTCCGCTTCGCGCGCCGCGCGGTCCTCCGCCTGCGCGGGTGCCGGTCGCGCATGACGAGCGGAAGATTCGACATCCGCGCCATCGTCGCGGCGCGGAGCGCGCGCAACAGCCTGTCCTGGAGCTGCTCGGCCACCTCGGGGTGCAAACCGTCGGGCTTCGGCACGAAGTCCACCGCGCCGAAGTCCAGCGCCTGCATCGTCGCCTCGGCGTCCCCGGCGTACGCCGAGAGGATGATGACCGGGCGCGGCACTTCGCTCATGATGTAGCCGAGCGTGTCGAGACCGCCGAGGTCGGGCATCTCCAGGTCGAGCGTGACCACGTCCGGGTCCAGCTCATGGACCTTCCGGATCGCCTCGTAACCGGTCGCCGCCTCGCCCACCACGCGGAACTCGCCCGAGCGCTGGATCACCTCGACGATCCGCGCACGCATGAACGAGCTGTCCTCGACGACGAGGACGCCCGGCCTGCGATCGCCGTCGGAATGCCGACCCGTCAATCCTCTCCTTCCGTCAACTGATCACTTTCCGTTGATGCACCGATCGCACCTCGATGGTTCCGTCGCGCACGATGAAATACACCGAGCGGCCGTACGTTCCGCCGACGTCCTCGGCAACGATCGGGATCCCCAACTGCTCGAGCGCGGCCCGCGCCGCACGGACGTTGCGCGCGCCGATCGACTCCTGGTTGCCGACCAGGACCGGAAACATCGTCGCCCCACCGATGATCCACGCCCGCAGCCGCGAGCGCGACGCGCCGGCCGCCTCGAGCTTCTCGACCAGCGCCGGAACCGCGTGCGAGGCGAAACGCCCTCTCGGGGACACCGGTCGGCCCGGGATCGGCTCCGGCAGCAGCGCATGACAGAGGGCGCCGATCCTCAGCTCCGGCTCGTGTATGGCGACCGCGACGCAGGAGCCCAGCCCCAGCGTCGAGAGCGTCGTGTCCGAGCCTGCCACCTCCACCGCCCCCGGCCTCACGTGAAGGGTCCGTATCGTCATCCCTTCCGAAATATCCTTTCCCTGTTCGCGATTGCAACGAACGACCGCGAGTGCGGGCCGATCAACGTCTCCACCTTCCCCAGGACCAAGAACCCACCCGGACTCAGCGCCTCATGCATCCGCTGGAGCAGGGCCTCCTGGAACTCGCGCTTGAAGTAGATCGTCACGTTCCGGCAAAGGATGACGTGCTGCCCGGCGGGAAGCGGGTCGTTCAGCAGATCCAGAGGCCGGAACTGCACCAGTCGCTTCACTTCGTCGCGCAAGCGATACCGCGGACCCGCCTCGAACCACCGGGCCCGGACCTCCGGCGGCGTCTCGTCCAGGGCCAGGGCGCCGTACTCCGCCCGGCGCGCGGCCGCCAGGATCTCACGGTCGATATCGATCCCGAGGATGCGAAACCGCCTCAGCCGCGCTTCCAGACCGTGCGCCCGTGCGTACTCGAGGAGCGTGATCGCAACCGAATACGGCTCCTCGCCGCTCGCGCACCCCGCGCTCAGGATGCGGACCTCGGGCTCATTCAGCGCGAAGAGCTCCGGAACCACCTCCCTGCGGAAGGTCTCCCAGACCTCCGCGTTCCGGAAAAACTTGCTGACGTTGATCGTCACGATGGCGAGGAAACGCTCCAGCTCCTCCTCGTCGCGCTCGAGCAGCGCCGCGTAATCCGCGTAGCGGTGCACGGCGCGCGCACGCATGCGCACGGCAAGGCGACGTCGCAGACAGCGATCCTTGTATGCGTCACAGGAGAAACCGGAGCGCGCCTCGATCAGCGCCTTGAGCTGCTCCAACTCGCGGGCATCTTCCTCGCTGAGCTCTCCACGCGCAAGTGCATGTGCGCCGGGCAGGTCACGCTCGAAGAGGAACGACCGCCCGGGCGGGCCGATCCCCGGCGCACCTGCGTCACGCGATGGCATGCGTGACCACCTCTATGTTGTTGCGAACCACGTGGTTGCCCGGGTTCAGCTCAAGTGCTTTCCGCCAGGCTTCAAGTGCTTTCTCGCGCTCCTTCCGGTTGTAGTAGAGGTTCCCGAGCTTGGTGTACAGGTCGTCGCCGAGCTCCGGGGCGACCCGCGCCGCGCGTTCGTAATGCTCGAGGGCGTCGTCGAACAGCTTCTGCTTGTAGGCCAGGTCGCCGAGGCCCTTGTGCGGCTGCGCGAGCGACGGGTCCTCCTCCGCCGCCTGGCGGTAGGCGCTTTCCGCCTCGGCAAGGTTCCCGCGCCGCTCCGCGATCAGCCCCGCCAGCAGGTGCAGCGGCGCGGAGGACGGGTGGGCCTCGCACCCTTCCCGCACCAGAGACTCCGCCTGCTCCAGATTCCCGGCCAGCGCCTCGGTCAGCGCCGCATAATGGAACCAGATCGCGGGCGGCGCGGCGCCGCCTTCCGCCCTGGTCCGGGCCTCGGCCAACGCGTCACGCGCGCCGGCAGTGTTCCCCGCGCGCAGGCGGATGATCCCGCGCGCCAGCGCGACCTTGAAGGTCCCCGGCTGCAGGTTCTCCGCCTCGACGAGGACCAGCTCGGCTTCCTCCAGCCGATCGAGCCGCTCGAGGGCGAACGCCAGGTTGACGAACGCGGCGTAGGTCGGACCCCCGTCTTCGACCAGGCGCTTGATGAGCCGCACCGCGTCGCGATTGCGCCCTTCCCTCAGGTCGATCAATGCGAGGTGCGCCCGGCTCGTGGCGTCGCCCGGACGAACCTCGAGGACGTACCGGAACTCCCGCGTCGCTTCCTCCAGCAGACCGGTGCGGTAGAAGGCGACGCCGAGATTGCGGCGCTCCTGCACATCGGTGTCCCGCACCCTAGGCGCCTCCGCCGTCTCCCGCCGCCCCACGCGGTACGCGAAACCGGCCTGCAGGAGCCCGTAGAGCGCCTTTCCCGTCTCGAACTCGCCCAGCCCCGTGCGGTCGGCGATGTCCTGCACCGTGTGATGGCCGTCCAGGAGCGGGAGGATCCGCTCCTGCTCCGGCGTGAGCTCGACGCCCGAGGCCCGCAGGCGTTCCATCTCGACCTGGAAGATGAGGTCGAGCGACGGGATCTTCTTCTCGATCAGGCTCCACTCGTCGACGCGCCGGGCGCCCTCGAGGAGCAGGCTCTCCGGATTGATCGAGAGCAGGATCTCCGCGTCGTCCGGCCGCTGGTCGACCTCGAAGTAGAAGCTCCCGCGCGACCAGGTGAAGAGCGCGTATACCGCCTCCTCGGCCTGGATCCGGATGTAGTGCTCGAGCTGTTCCCTGGTCAGCAGACCTTCCTCGACCAACAGCTCGCCCAGCCGACGCTCCGGGGTGGCCGCCTGCTTCGCGATCACCTGCTGGAGTCGCTCGTGATCGACAACGCCATCCCGGACGAGCATGTCGCCCAGCCGGTCGCGGCGGTTCACGATCGTCGCATGCGTGATCCGCCCCCGATCGAAGTAGATCTGTCCGAAGCGCGTCCGATCCGTCACGGACAGGCAACCGGTCTTCTGACCCAGGGCCAGGAGCTGGCACACGTCGGCCAGGCTCGCTTCTTTCAGACTCCCTTTGATCGCCACGGCCTCACTCCCAGTCTTCGACCAGCCGCTCCTCGATGTAGGGCCAGTCCCAGAGCACCTTTTCGCGATTCAGGAACCACGGGTCGGGTCCCGCCGGCACGACGGCGCCTGCCTCGGAGTCCTCCGCGCGGGCCCCGGCCGCGGTTGCTCCGGCCTCGTCGCCCTGGCCCCGGGCCTCGGCTGCCTCGCCCGCGCCGACGCCATCGCCCGCGCTCATGGTCGCGCCCTCCGCGCCGGCGCCCTCGGCCACGGCGGACGCGGCCGCCGCCTCGACGTGCAGGCCCGCATCTTCCCCGGTCGCGGCGGGGAGCTCGACGACGAGCCCGCTCTCGAGGCGGGTCCGGAGTCGCTCTTCGAGGCCTTCCAGCTCCTGGGGCGGCCGGGACGCGCCGAAGGCGAGCTGCGCGCCGGTCCGATGCAACGCCTCGAAGAGGTGGAACAGCTCATCCTGGGCGCGCTCTGTTCCCGCGAGCGCGTCGACGTCGTCCAGGATCAGCGCCCGCGCCCGACGGTAGCGCGCACGCCAGCCGTCGACCCGGTTGCGCTCCAGCGCCTGGATCAGCTCGGCAGCGAACTCCGCCCCCTGCACGTAGGCGACGGTCCCTTCCGGCGCGCTCCGCTGGAGCATTTCCCCCAGCGCGGCCAGAAGCGCGGAGCGACCCTCGCGCTCGGGGCCGTACACGTACAATGGGTTGTAACGCACGCCCGGCTGCTCGGCCGCAGCCATGGCGGCCCGCACGGCGAACAGGTCGGGCGAGAGCGACAGGCGCTCGAAGGTGAATCCCTCGGGCGGCGGCGGCAGCGGCCGCGTGCGCTCCCTCACCTCGCCGAGCAGCGCCTCGGCCTCGGCGAGCCGGTCGGGGTCCCGCAGCACGTCCCGGCGCACGAGCTCGGGCGCATCCGGCTCGAGCGCCGAGATCTCGCCGGCGATCTCGCGCAGCCGCTCGACGTCCGCCTCGAATCCGCGGATCACCCCCTCGACCTCATCCTGCCCCACGCCCGACTGGAGCGCCGTTTCCAGCCGCCGCGTCCGGTACCCCTCGCCCTCCCAGCGCAGGATCGCATCGGCGAGACGACGCTCTACCGCAGTCGCCTCGACCAGCTCGCTCACCGTGCTGGAGATCTCCTTGAGGAACGACTCGAACTCGTCGTCCTCTCGACCCGCGCCGGCCTGGCCGAGGATCGCGGGCACCTCGTCCGCGGTGACCCCGCGCCCCTCCAGCTCCTGCACGGCGAGGACCCGGTTCAGCCCGCCCATCAGCTCCCGCACGTTGCCGAACGCGATGCGGGCGAGGGCTTCCGCCACCCCGGGCTCGAGCGAATGGCCCCGCTCCTCCGCCTTCCTCCGGACGATCGCCACGCGCGTCTCGTAGTCCGGCGCGCCGATGTCGACGATCAGGCCGCCCGAGAAGCGGGACAGGAGCCGCTCGTCGAGGGCGTCGATCTCGTGCGGCGGACGGTCGCTCGTCAGCACGACCTGCCCGCCACGCGCGGTGATCGCGTCCCAGACCCGAATCAGCTCTTCCTGCGTACGGTGCTGCCCGGCAAGGAATTGCACGTCGTCGAGGATGAGCAGCCCGACGTCGCCGACGCG
>VSDC01000098.1:0-7291 GCA_047459275.1 Gemmatimonadota bacterium | reverse complement strand
CTCCAGGCGCTCTCCCCCAAGGAGTACGCGGTGCTCCGCGCGGCGGCCGAGGCGATCCTGGACAATGTCCCGGTCCCGCCGGCGCGCATCGCCCGGCGGATCGACCGCGAGCTGGCCCTCGCCGGCGACCCGATCCTGACCGACATGAAGACGGTCCTCACGCTCCTCGAGCACATGACGCTGCTCGGCGGCCGGCTGCGCCGCTTCACCGCGCTCGACGCCGAGGACCGCGTCGCCTACCTGCACACCTGGGCGCGGAGCCGCTTCACCCTGCGCCGCGCGGTCTTCCAGGCGACCCGGGCGTTCATCTACTTCTTCGCGTACTGCGACGACGCCACGCGCCCGATCACGGGCTTCACCGGCCCCTGGCGCGAGCGGGTCGAGATCCCGGCGTACCCGGTGGATTTCGGAGAGGTCGTATGATCATCCAGGGGACGCACCGGACGGGCGACGTCCGCGACCGCGCCGACGTCGTCGTGGTCGGGACCGGCGCGGGCGGCGCCACGCTGGCCGTGTACCTGGCCGAGCGCGGCTGGGACGTCGTCATGCTCGAGAAGGGCGGGTTCTTCCGCGCCGAGGACTTCACCCAGCGTGAGGAGGACGCGCTCGCCGACTTCAACGGCCGGCGCGGGCTCGACACCACCGCCGACAACGCGATCTTCCTCAACTACGCCGAAGCGGTCGGCGGGACGACCGTCCACTACTGGGGCGACTCGTTCCGCACGCCGCCGGACCGGCTCCAGCGCTGGCGCGAGAAGTTCGGCCTCGAGTGGATGACCGAGGAGGAGCTGGCCCCGCACTTCGACGCGATCGAGCAGGAGCTCGGGATCCACATCGCCGAGGAGCGGCTCCTCAACGAGAACAACCGCCTGGTCCGGCAGGGGTGCGAGGCGCTCGGGATCGAGGCGCACATCCCGCCCACCGCGCGCATCGACTGCATCGGCTGCGGCTGGACCCAGTTCGGGTGCGCCTACAACCGCAAGACGTCGCAGCTCATCACGACGATCCCGCGCATTTCGAAGTCCGGCGGGCGGATCTACAGCGACGCCCGCGTCGACCGGATCCTGGTCGAGAACGGCCGCGCGACGGGCGTCGAGGGCGTCCTCGTCGACCGGGCGACGAAGCAGCCGCGGCGCCGGTTCCGCGTCGACGCCGACCTCGTCGTCCTGGCCGGCGGCGCGCTCGGGACGGCGGAGCTGCTCCTCCGGAACTTCGACGACCCGACCGTCGGGCGTCGCTTCTACATCAACCCCCACTTCTGGGTCTTCGCCGACTTCGGGCGCGAGATCGACAACGTCTCCGGGATCCCGTGCGCGTACGTGGTGCACGAGTGGAGGCTGGTCCGTCGCACGCCCTCGGGCGAGTACGCCGGCGGCGGGTACATCATGCTGACCAGCCACCAGTCGCCGGGGATCACGGCGACGATGCTCCCCGAGACCGGCGCGGCACACCGGGAGCGGATGCGCAAGTACCGCCACCTCGGCTCGCTCATGTCCGTGATCGACGAGGACCATCCCGGGCGGGTCTACCTGGACGGCGGCGTGCGGAAGACCGAGTTCCGGCTGCAGGGGATCGACGTGCTGAAGGCCGTCGACTACCTGAAGAACGCGAGCCGGATCTTCCTGGCCGCCGGCGCGAAGGAGGTCTGGATCCCGGACGTCTACGGGACCGTCGTGCGGAGCGAGCAGGACATCCAGGAGCGGATCACCGCGCGCTCGGTGCAGCCGAACGCCCAGTTCTGCGCCGGGAGCCACCTGCTCGGTACGGCGCCGCTCGGCACGGACCCGCGCGATTCGTTCGCCGGGCCGACAGGCGAGGCGCATCGGGTGAAGGGGCTGTACGTGGCGGACGGCGCGGCGGTCCCGACGTCGGTTTCGGTAGACCCGTCGCTCACGATCATGGGCGTGGCGCGCTGGATCGCGGCGGGGATCCACGAGCGCCACGGGCGGGCGGGAGTGTGAGGGCTGTACAGCCGCGTGGAGCCCCGGATGACGCCTGACTCGGCCGCTTAGCCGGATCGGCGTGCGCGCCTCTTGCCGGGTCGGCGCGTGCGACGGTGGACGCCCCGCGCCGTGCGGCGCAGCCGGCCGCCGCTCGCCACGATGCGGTTGCCCCACGCGCCAACCGCGTCGCAAAACTGTACGGTTCAGTGTAGTTGTTGCGACCCCGCGCGACGTGCAGCGTCGCCCGCGGTAGTAGGCGGCAGCTGGTTGGGTCGCCGGGCGTAAAATCTTTGGGCCGGTCCCGATGGGGCCGGCCCATTCGCTTTTCCCGCCTTCGTCAGTTTACGTGAACCAATTCTGGTTCGCCCGGCGCGGTTTCCGCTCCCGCCGCCGTCGCCCGCGAACGTCGGCGCAGCCACGCGACGCAGCGACGGATCGCGAGCGCGATCCCCGTCCACACCAGGACCACCGAGCCGGCTGTGACCAGCCCGGCAATCGTCTGCCCGACGATCCCGGCGACCTCGCCCGTGTGCGCGAAGCGGAGGATGCTCCGCGCCCGGCGGCCGCGGGAGTTGTCCGCGAAGGTTTCCCACTTCACCTCGTCGCCCGTCGCGCGGTCGAGGACGAGCTGCGCGCGCTTTTGCGGCTGGCCGCCGTCGCCGCGGTCTATGGTGAAGGTGACCGGGTCGGTCGCCGAGCCGGGGATCTGGAGCGTGATGCTCCGCCAGCCGGGTAGCCGGGATTCTGCCCGCTCGACCAGCGCGTCTACGCCCGCGAGGAGCACGGTGACCGGCGGTTGCGCTACCCGGTCCGGTTGGACCGCCCGCTCGGGTTGCGCTCCCTGTTCCCGTCGAGGCGCCCGATCCGCCGGGCGGGATGCCGCGCGACCGTCGACGACGCCCCCACCCGGACCACCGCCCGCGGCGCCATTCACAACCGGACCTCCGCCCCCAGCCGACCCGCTTCTCTGCCCCGCGCCGCCTGCGCCCCACGCGGGCGCCGCCGGCGGCTCCTCGCCCGCCAGCCGGTAGACCAGGTTGCTTGCCCACGGATACGAGATCACCACCCCCGAGGCCACCACGATCACGAGCGGGATCGCCGACCACACGCCGATGACGTTGTGCCAGTTGAAGTCGCGGGCCTTTCCGCTGAGGCCCCGCCGGAAGAACGTTACGTTGCGGAACGCTCTGGCGGTCCGGTTTCGCGGGATCCAGAGGATGACCCCGCTCAGGACCAGGAAGAGGAACCCGAGGTTGCACGCCCCGGTGATCGCCCGCCCCAGGGCACGGTTCTCCCCCTCCGCCCCCAGCCACCGGTGCCAGGAGACCATCTTCTGGAAGAACGCCCGCACTGCGGAGTTCCCGTCCCCGAGCACCTCGCCCGTGTACGCGTTGACGTAGACCGTCCGGCCGCGCCCGTACGCCACCTCGACCGGCCGGTTCGGATCGTCGTGCCATCTGAGCGACGTCGGCCGCCCCGGCTCCGCCTGCACGACGCGGGCGAGGAGGATGTCGACGGGGAGTTTTTCGGCGCCGGGCGTGGGCGGGCCGCCGTCGAGGCCCCGGGTGTCGGCCCAGGCGGTGATCTGTCGCTGGTACGTCAGGAGGACCCCGGTCACGGACATGATCAGGACCACGATCCCCACGAAGAGCCCCGTGATCAGGTGGGCCCAGAAGAGGACGTCACGGAATCGCTTCATCGCGCATGCTGCACTGCTCGCGTCGGGGGAAGGGCACGGTCGGGGCCAGAGGTCGCCGCCGGCGCATTGAATTTGAGAATCGTTCTCAATGTCGGCAAAAGCTACAGGTGGCGCGCAACGCCGTCAAGCGCGGGGGCGCGGCGACGGTGGCGCCGGCCGGCACTCCCCCCCTTGACGTTTCTCTCCGCCGCCAGATATCTTCCCGCCCGCCTGAGATTGAGAACCGTTCTCAATCCACCCGCCGCCGCCTACCCAGTGGCGCCGGCAGGGCATTGCGTGGCGGAGGATGTCGCATGAACGACGTACGGATGCCGAATCGACACCGCGGGCCGCGGCCCGCCTTCCGAATCATCGCCCTAGCAATGGCGGCAATTCCCGTCGCCGCCATCGCGCCCGGGCGGCTCGCGTGGGCCCAGCAGCAACAGCAGCAGGCGCAGGGCGCTCGCCCCGCCGAGGAGCCGATCGCGCTGGACGAGATCGTCGTCAGCGCCGCAGGCTTCGAGCAGAAGCGCCTGAACGCGCCCGCGAGCATCACCGTGCTCACCCGTTCGATCGTGGCGCAGCAGCGCAACAACAACCTGGCCGAGCTGCTCGCCAGCATCGAGGGGATCGACATCGGGGACAACGTGGGCAAGACCGGCGGCCCGACCATAAGCCTGCGCGGAATGCCGAGCGAGTACACGTTGGTCCTGATCGACGGCCGGCGGCAGAACCCGGCGGGGAACGTGACGCCCAACGGCTTCGGCGAGACCTCGACCGGATTCCTCCCGCCGCTCTCCATGATCGAACGGATCGAGGTGATCCGCGGTCCGATGTCGACGCTCTACGGCTCGGATGCGATGGGCGGGGTGATCAACATCATCACCCGTCGCGTCGGCGAGCGCTGGACCGGGACGATCGGCACCGACGCGACGGTGCAGGAAGAGTCCGGCTTCGGCAACACCTACTCGGGGAACGTGACCCTGGCAGGTCCGCTGGTTCGGAATCGGCTCGGCCTCGCTCTGCGTGGCCGCTTCTTCCACCGGGAGGCGTCGGACCTCTCGCCGACCGGGGACGTGCCCGAGAGCGTCACGATCAGCAAGCGCGGCCCGAGCCCCGTCGAGGCGGACATCCACTCCTTCGGTGGGCGGCTCACCTTCACGCCGGCCCGCGGCCACGAGCTGTGGGTCGAGTACGACGCGGCGCGTCAGGCCTACGACAACTCCGAGGGCCAGCTCGGCACCCTCGACCGCCCCGACGCGAACCCGCCGCTCTACCGTGGCTACGGCCCCGAACTCCGCTTCGAGCGTGATCAGGCGACGCTCGCGCACACCTGGCGTTTCGCGAACGGCGCCCTCGAGTCGAGCCTGATGCGGAACACGACGGAGACGATCGGCCGGACGATCCCCGAGGGAACCCCGGGCGGTCTTCCGGGGAGCGGGAAGCCAAACAAGCCGGCGGGCGCGCCGCGCACGCTCGAGTCGACCAACACGGTCTTCGACGCGAAGCTGGTGCGGCAGTTCGGATCGCACACGCTTTCCGTGGGCGGGCAGTACTGGGACGCGGAGATGATCGACGGCGTTGCCCTCGAGCCGTTCGAGTTCACCCAGTGGTCGCTCTTCGTCGAGGACGAGTGGCGCTTCCTGCCCTCGCTCGCCATGACCTTCGGCTTCCGTCGCGACGACCACAGCTCCTTCGGCGGCCACATCAGCCCGCGCGCCTACTTGGTCTGGACCGCTGCGCCCGACTGGACCTTCAAGGGCGGGGTGAGCCAGGGCTACAAGACGCCGCGGGTGGAGCAGCTCGTCGATGGGATCATCGGCTTCAGCGGCCAGGGCACCATCGCCCAGATCGGGACGCCGGGCCTCAAGCCGGAGAAGAGCACCACCACCGAGCTCGGCGTGTACTACTCCAATGCGGCGGGGCTCGCGGCCAACGTGACGGTCTTCAACAACCAGTTCACGGACAAGATCGCCGCGGGGACGCCGGTCCCGAACTGCACCTACGCCCTCGCGCCCAACCGTCCGGGGTGCGTGAACTACGGCGACTTCCCGGCGCAGGAGAGCTTCAGCCAGAGCGTGAACGTGGACAAGGCCGTGACGCGCGGCGTCGAGGCGAGCGCCACGATCCCGCTGGGCGAGATCTGGTCGGTTTCGGGGAACTACACCTACACCTGGAGCAAGCAGCAGAGCGGGGAGAACGCGGGATTCCCGCTGACCAACACGCCGAAGCACATGGCGAACGGCAGCATTCGGGTGCACCCCTCGGACCGACTGAACGGCTGGCTGCGGGGCGAGTACCGGAGCAAGCGGGCTCGCCGGACGACGGCGGCTCCGGACCCCGCCTACGAGGCTTTGGGCGACTACCGGGCCTACAGCCTCTTCCACCTGGGCGGCTCGTACGACCTGGGCCGCGGCGTGACGCTGAGCGCCACGATCTACAACCTCCTGAACAAGGACTTCCTCCGCTACGAGGCGTATCCGGTCGAGCCCACGCCGCAGAACCCCGAGGGTATCGCGTACACGAACGTGTACAACAACCACCAGGAGGGCCGGCGGCTCTGGATTTCGCTGTCGTACCAGTTCTGAAACGACCGTGGCCCGGAGGGGCGATGCCCCTTCCGGGCCGCGATTCTTTCCTCCGACGATGCCTTGCGCGCCGCCGCGCTCACCCCAGCGCCGCCGCGCTCACCCCACGGCCACCGCGTTCACCCCACCGCCGCCGCCACCGCCCGCCCCGCCGTCCGCCCGGAGAAGATGCACCCACCGAGGAACGTCCCCTCGAGGGACCGATACCCGTGCATCCCCCCGCCGCCGAACCCCGCGACCTCGCCGGCCGCGTACAGCCCCGGGATCGGCTCGCCGTTCGCCCCGAGCACGCGCGCCGAGAGGTCGGTCTCCAACCCGCCGAGGGTCTTGCGAGTGAGGATGTTGAGCCGCACGGCGATCAGCGGGCCGGCCGCGGGGTCCAGGAGCCGGTGCGGCCGGGCGACGCGCACGAGCCGGTCGCCCAGGTACTTCCGGAACGAGCGGATCGCCATGATCTGCACGTCCTTGCAGAACGGGTTCTCCAGCTCCCGATCGCGCGCGACGATTTCGGCCTCCAGCACCGCGGGATCGATCCGGTCCTCGCCCACGAGCTCGTTCATTCCCTGCACCAGCTCCCAGACCGTGCGACGCACGACGAAGTCCCGGCCCTTGTCCCTGAAGGCTGCCACCGGGGGCGGCGCTCCCTTGCCGATCCGCCCGAGCACCTGCCGGATGCTCTTCCCGGTGAGGTCGGGGTTCTGCTCCGAGCCCGAGAGCGCGAACTCCTTCTCGAGGATGCGCTCCGTGAGCACGAACCACGAATAGTCGTAGCCGGTGCTCAGGATGTGCCGGAGCGTGGCGAGGGTGTCGAAGCCGGGGAGGCAGGGAGGCGGGAGGCGCCGCCCGAGGGCGTCCACCCAGAGCGACGAGGGGCCGGGGAGGATCCGGATCCCGTGATGCGGCCAGATCGGCGCCCAGTTCTCGACTCCCTCGGTGTAGTGCCACATCCGGTCGCGGTTGATGACCCGGGCGCCGACCCGCTCGGCCACGCCGAGCATCCGCCCGTCCACGTAGTCCGGGACGCCGGCCAGCAGGCGCTCCGGCGGCCGGCCCAGCCAGGCCGGCCAGTTCTGGCGCACCAG
>VSDC01000097.1:0-7300 GCA_047459275.1 Gemmatimonadota bacterium | reverse complement strand
GGCGTGGCCCGGCGGAGCGGCCGACGGCTCTCGGCATCGACCAGGCATTCGAGCGGCGCCCCGGCGTCCCGATGGAGGCCGAGCCTCGCATCGCCCCCGGAGCGCACTGGCGCCCCCCGGATCGGATGCCGGAACGGCGATTCCGCCCCCGCCGCAAGGGGCTCAGGCGCTTGACTCCGGTGTACGGCACCGCCCAGCCACCCCGGGGCGTGAGCGGGATCCTGCGCCGCCTAGCCTACACCATCCCCGAACACCGGGCCCGGCACTGGATGCTCCTCCTGCTGGCCGACCGCGTGGACGTGTTGGAGGGACGTCTTGGCGAGGCACTCGCACGGCCGATCCGTCGAACCCCCCTCGCCCCGCTCGGCGGGCCCATCGAGCGGAACCCGGTGGGCGTGATCGGGATCTCGCTCCTCGGCGCCGTCGGCGCGACGATCCTGTTACGGCGCCTGGTCGACTGAGGCCGTCACCCGCGCGTGCGACGCCACCCTTCGATCAGTGGAATACGTACGTGAAGTCCACGGGCTCGTCGGCAACGGCTGTTTCCATCTTGTACGTCTCCTCTCCGTCCAGCAGGACACGCATTTGGATTCGCGCCGTATCGGTGTGCGGATTCACGACGCGGAACAGCACGCGGTAATAGGGCGCGAGTTTCACGGACTTCTCGAACGGCAATTCCGCCTGCGTCGTTTCGGCGGCAAAGAGCTGGATCATCGACTCGCCCGTGAGTTCGTCGTACGTGAGAATCCAATTCGTGGAGGTCACCACCTGTAGCGGCCCGGGACTGGTGCCTTGCAGCTCGACGCTCGCGGTTTCGGCCCGCTTGCGCGAGGGGCTCAGGATCTCATCACACCCGGTGGTGGAAAGTGTTATTATGAAAAGCGCAACGCCGACCACGGCGTAGTAGGAACCCTTGCGCTTGCGAGCCAACATGCGTCCCTCCTGCGGTAATGCACGTCCGTGCGTGCTACTACTGGTCGCGGCCACGGCCGCTTGCGGCGCCGCGGACCCTGTGGCGACGACGTCGCCGGGAGATCCGTTGCCGGGGCTTGCTACAAATGAAATCGCACGCTTCCGGGCCGGTCAAGCCCTGTTCAACAAGGTCTTCTCGCCGGAGGAGGGGCTGGGTCCCCTTTTCAACGGCGACCAGTGCAGCGCCTGCCACACGGTGCCGGCCGCGGGAGGCACGGGCGAGCAGCTCCTCGTCCGGGCGAGCCGCTCCCTGCCGGACGGCACGTGCGATCCGTTGCTCGAGGAGGGCGGCGAGAACATCCGCGTCATGGCGACGCCGCTCCTGCAGATGCATGGCATCGAGCGGCAACCCATCCCGCCCGGGGCCACGGATCTCGCGAACTTCACCGTCCCCTTCCTCTTCGGCCTCGGGCTCGTCGAAGCGATCCCGGAAGAGGAGATCCTCTCCCGTGCCGACCCGAACGACCGCGACGGGGACGGGATCTCCGGTCGGCCGGGTCGCGATGCCCACGGGCGCCTCGCCCGCTTTGGCCGCAAGGCGGAGCACGCGACGCTGAGGGACTTCGTCGAGAACGCGGCGCACCTCGAGATGGGCCTGACCACGCCGTCCCGCCCCGATGAAGGAGGGATCGGCCGCGAACCCTTCCCTCCAGGCACGGACCCCGCTCCCGACCCCGAGCTGAACGAGACCGCCGTCGCGCTCCTGACCGATTTCATCCGCTTCCTCGCGCCTATCGCGCCGCGTGACGGCGAAACGCCCGAGGACCGCCGCCTCATCAGCCGCGGCGCCGTGATCTTCCGCGAGATCGGCTGTGCACAATGCCATGTGCCCACCATGAGGACGGGGCCCAGCTCCATTGCCGCCCTCGACAGGAAACCTGTCGCCCTGTACTCCGACCTCCTCCTGCACGACATGGGGCCGGAGCTGGCGAACATCTGTACGCCCGGCGCGAGCCGAACCGAGCTTCGCACCGAGCCGTTGATGGGGCTCGGCCGGCGTTCGGTCTATCTGCACGATGGCCGCGCCAGGGACCTGCCTACCGCCATCCGCTTCCACGGCGGCGAAGCGGCCCCGGCCCGCGAGCGCTTCCAGGCCCTCGGCGAGCTCGACCAGTACGCGCTGATCCGCTTCCTGCAGTCTCTCTGACGAACGCCAACAGCCAAAACGAACCGATCCCGTCCCCGGTAGAACGTTCCGGAGACGGGATCGGAGACAGTCGCGGGGGCGCCGCCGGGCGCCCCCGCGTCGGGATCGGGGCCGGGATTACTTCAGACCCGGATTGCCCACGTACTCCTGCAGCGGGATCGGGAAGCACTCCGCCGTGCCGTACTGCCCCATCACGGGGTTCGGGTGCTGCCCGGTGGGGAAGAAGTCACCCACGCCCTGGGCCTTCCACCGCCGCAGGTCGCCGAGGCGGAACCCGGCGAACAGGAGGTCGCGCAGACGCTGCTCCCTCAGCTCGGCCATGAGCGCGTCACCCGAGAGCGTCACGGGCGGCTGGTTCCCGACCGCGCGCCGCTTGTTGACGAAATCGAGCGTCGTGCCCTCCGGACCCACGCCGTCCGGACCGGCCGCCTCGTAGTAGTTGTGCATCGCGTCGATGTACGAGGCCAGCATGATGTCCGTGTCGTTGTCGACCAGCCGCGGGCGCTGGTTCGGGTCCGGATCGGTCTGGAGCTTCCCGGTCCAACCCTCGTAATAGAGCGTCCGGAACGGCGTGTACAGGATCGTCTGGGCGTCGTGGCCCCGACGAGGCCGCGGATCGAACTGGACGCGCGGATCCGTCTGCTGCGCAGGCCGGATCGTGTCGCCGTACGTCCCGAACGCCTGCAGCACCCGCGGATGGACGCCCATGTTGTGGTTGCCGCCGGTGACGTGGCCGGCCAGCTGGTTGGAGTACACCTGGTTCTTGTACTCCACCCACCACTTGAAGTCAGGCGGCACCTTCTCCGCGTGTTGCATGACGAGCGCCTTGTTCCCCGCGTTGATCGCCGCACGGGCCAGGCCCACGTGGGCCAGGTTCTTCACGTCGTCCGCGGTGCTGCCGGCGGCCTCCGCGACCTGGATCGCCCGCTCGAACTTCTGGATCGCGATCTCGAAGAGCTCCTGCGGGGTGTACCGCTTCGAGCCGACGTTGATCGTCGCGTCGCACAGGATCTCCCCCATGAAGACGTAGGCGTAGCCTCCATAGGCGAGGACCAGTGCCATGCGCCGATCCTCGTTCGGCTTCTCCAGCAGCGTCTCGAGGCGGCTCGCGACGCTGTCGGCCATGAAGCGGAACCGCTGGAGCGCACCGTACATCGTGCTCGCCGGACCGGCGTTGTACGGCAGGACGCGCTTGCCCAGGTCCTTCGTTTCCGGCCAGTTGATCCCCGACACGTGCTCGTCCGTGAGCTTGCTGCCATCCCAAATGATGGGATCGCTGTAAGCCTCGGTCAGCGCACGAATCACGCTGTTCACGAGCACGTTGGCGAGCGTCGGATCGTCGAGCTGATCCTCGCGGATCGCCGCAGGGTTGTTCGCCTCCAGCAGCTCGTCGACCTTGTCGCAACCGGGCAGGGCGACGAGCACGCAGAGGCCCAGCAGGGCGAATCCGCGGCGCAGCGCATGTATCGCTTTCATGATCGAAATCTCCTCTCGGATACTCGCGGTCAGAACTGGACCGTGAAGCCGACCGTCCACCACCGCTGCATCGGGATGGCGCCGTAGTCCGTCGTCGAGAACGAGGCGTCGCTCGTGAAGTTGACTTCGGGGTCGGCGTTCCCCTTGTACTTCGTCCAGTGCCACAGATTACGCCCGGACAGCGTGATCGAGGCTCGATTCAGCCGCAGCCGCGAGGCGAAGCGGTTCGGGATCGTGTACGTCGCCGAGACCTCGCGGAGCTTGATGAAGTCCGCCGGCATGATGTACCGCTTCGTCTGCGCGCTCTTCAGCAGACCGAGCTCGTACTTGCCCCACGTCTCGTACTCCGGATGCGACGGGTGGAGACGCGGATCGTTGATCTCCTTCGAGTTCAGGTCGGTACGGGTGCGGACCGAGCAGATCGCGCACCACTGGTAGTGGCCGCCCTGATAGTCGAGGAACGCGTAGAGCTGCAGGTTGCGGAAGAGCCGCACCGTGTTGGTGAGGCCGATCATCCGGGTCGGGAACGGCGAGCCGACGAACTCCTCCTTGCACTGATCCCGAACCTCCGGAGCCCAGCCGGGGCACTCCTCGAGGAGCGCGACGCCGTCGGGGCCGAGGATCGGCCGGCCGTTCTCATCCCGCTTCACGTCGATCGCCCAATAGCCGCCCAGCGGGTACCCTTCCCGGTGGCGCTGCACGGACAGGAAGTCGCCGAAGGCGATCTCGTCCAGGATCGGGTTCCCGTTGGCATCGCGGCCGAACGAGACCAGCTTGTTCGAGTTCGTCGAGATGGACGCGACCACGTCCCAGACGACGTTCTGGGTGTTGACCGGGCGGGCGTTGATGCCCAGCTCGATCCCCTTGTTGTTGATCTCGCCGATGTTCATGAGGTGGTTGCCGGTCCACCCGCTCGACGGCGGCGCCGGCACCGAGACCAGCGCGTCGCGCGTGGTCTTGTTGTAGACGGTGAGGTCGAGCCCGATCCGGCCGCCGAAGAGCGAGCTCTCGAAGCCGACCTCGATCTCGTCGCCGGTCTCCGCCTTCAGGTTCGGGTTGCCGTAAGCAGAGGTGCGGAGCGCGTTGACGGCCTGGTCACCCACCGTGACGATCGACGCCGAGTAGGTCCGGTCGGCCGAGAACGGCGCGGGCGCGTTGCCCGCGCGGCCCCACGCGCCGCGCAGCTTCAGTTCGTCGATCCAGTCGACGTTGAAGAAGTCCTCCTCGGAGATGACCCAGGAGACCGACGCCTTCGGGTAGACGACCATCGTGAACTCGCTACCGAAGGCCGAGTTGTCGTCGAAGCGCAACGCCGCGGTCGCGAAGAGGCGGTTCCGCCAGCCGAGCTGCTCCTGGACGTAGAAGCCGAGCGACGTCTGCTCGGAATAGCTCTGGCCCGCGTTCCGGAGCGCCGCCGCGCTGATCAGGTTCAGCGAGTTGGCGACGAAGCCCTGCCCCGACAGCGTGTACGATTCCGACCGCCGCCGGGTCATCTGCATCCCCGTCGAGAACTGCGACTGCCAGTCGTTGTTGATGTCGTAGGTCAGCGAGCCCGAGTAGTCCACCGTCCAGAGCCAGACCCGCGCGAGATTGATGTTGACCGAGCCGCCGGCGGCGTTCCCCGTGTAGAGGATCCCGCCCGTCTGGTCGATGGGGTTGCTGTTGTTGTTCTCGGTCTCGCGCCTGTCGAGCCCGACGGTCAGCCGGTTCTGCCACCACCGGAACGGATTGTAGTTCGCGGTCACGCCGAGCGTCAGCCGCTCCGTATCGAGGACGCGATGGTACTTGTTGCTGAACTCCGGATGGTAGTTCTTGAAGCCCGGGAGGTACTGGCCGGGCGGCCCGCCGGCCTCGCCGCGGTACGCGTTCCGCAGGACGCTGTTGGACGCGTTGTCCGACAGCGGGAGCTGCTGGCGCTGCTGCACGTACCCGACGTTGACGTTGAAGTTCGTCTTGGTCGACGGAACGAAGCCGAAATTGGCCCGGGCGCCGATCCGGTCGTTGTAGTTGTTCTGGAACGTCCCGGCCTGGTCCGTCTTCTCACCCGAGATGTAGAAGTTGTACGACTCGCCGCCGCCGCGGACCGACAGGTTGCTGGTCCGGGTCATCCCCGTACGCAGCGGGGTCGGGTTGCACGGCGCCTGCTGCGGGAAGAGGCAGGGGTAGTCCTCCGTCCAGCCCTTCTGCTTGTACTGATACTTCACGCCCTCCGAGCGCCGCTTCGGATCGAGCGGGTAGTCGACCAGGAGCCGCTGCTCGAGCGGCATGTCCTTGGTGAACACCTGGCAGCCCGGATTGGCCGAAGGATCGTCGATCCGCTCGTCCGTGCACAGCCAGTACGTCGCGATCTGGTTCTCCGGCGCCCAGTCGATCTCGCCGTACTCGAAGCTCGCGGTCCACTGCAGCCCCTCGGCCGGCCGGCCCTTCTTCGTGATGATCTGGATCACGCCGGCCGCCGCTTCGGCGCCGTACAGCGTCGCGGCGGCAGGACCCTTGATGATCTCGATCGACTCGATGTCGTTCGGGTTGAACGACTCGAGCAGGTTGACCGCCTGCGCGGTGTTGTCCTGCGTCCGCAACTGCCCGGACTGCACCCGGACCCCGTCGACGTAGACCACCGGCTCGTTACCGGCGTTCAGCGAGCCCGAGCCGCGGATCCGCAGGCGCGAACCGCCGCCGACCACGCCCGTCGTGTTCACCAGCATCACGCCCGGCGTGCGCCCCTGGAGGAGCTGCCGCACGTTCGACACCGGCGCGACCTCGGCGATCTGAGAGGCGTTCACGGACGAGATGCTGTTCCCGAGCGTGCGCCGGGCCTGGCCCTGGCCGCCCGTCCCGGTCACGACGATCGCGTCGAGGCTGATCGCCGTGGCCGAGAGCGAGAAGTTCGCCGTCGCCGACTGCCCGGCGACCACCGTGACGCGCACCTCCTGCGACGTGTAGCCGATCATCTGCGCCCGGACCGTATACGTCCCGGCCGGCACGTTCATGATCATGAACACGCCGTTCTCGTTGGCGACACCGCCGAGCTGGGTGCCGCTCACGGTGATCTGCGCACCCGCCAGCGGCAGGCCGGTCCCGGCATCGGTCACACGACCGGTAACAGTACCCGTCGTCTGCGCCTTGGCCGGGGTCGACACCGCCACGACCAGTGCGGCCGCGAGGGCGATCCAACCCGTTCGCCAGACACTAGATGGAGCCATACTATGCCTCCTGTGGAGGGAGATGGACACGAAACGAAACGAAGCGTCCCTTTCGTTTCGGAATTCCGCGCATCCGCCCGGCGACAGGGGTACACGGGCCGACGCGCAGGAGCTCGGCTACGCCCACCCACCGGCTGCCCGCAACGCCAGCACGGGCCACCGGCACCTCGGGCACGAGAACGTATTCCTCTACTGATAGCGTCGCTGGACGACGCGTCCGATTCCAGAGGTAGCGAGGGGGGTCGGGAGGTCACACGACTCCCGGCCACGCCTGTTTCTGGTGCTGGAGGTTGTGGTGTGCAACGTACGATATCCATCTGTTCCCGTCAAGAACCCCTCGCCAAGCGCGATGCCGCAAAGAACAGAGGCGGCGGGCCCCCGATGGCCCGCCGCCTCTGATCGCATCTCCGGCGGCAAGAGGCATGGCGCCGGGACGCGCGACCGGCCGGCCCGCGCGGCCGCGAGGCCGCGCGGGCCGCACCCGCCTCTCCCCCGCCTACTC
>VSDC01000096.1:0-7358 GCA_047459275.1 Gemmatimonadota bacterium | reverse complement strand
AGTCCGCCGCCCTGTGGGGCGACTGGCGCCAGACGTTCCGCGAGATCGAGCGCTACCGCACCGTCACCTCCGAAGACATCGTGCGCGTGGCGGAGAAGTACCTGACCCGGGGGAACCGGACGGTCGCGACGCTGGTGCGCGAGCGGGTGGAGGAGGGGACGTGACTCGGTTTGCGGTCGTAGCGGCGCTCGCTGTCATCATGGCCAGTTGCACGGCCACCCCGCGCTCCGCGGGACCGGCGCCGGAAGGGGCGGGGACCGTGCACGCCGCGGCTGCCCGCGGCGCCGCCGATGCCGCCGCGGGACCGGCCGCGCCCATCGGCCGCGAGGCCGTGGAGGCGCTCGAGTTCCCGCCGCTCCGCTTCGAGCCGCCGCAACCGGAGAAGTTCGAGCTGTCGAACGGCGTGCGGGTCCTCTACCTCCGCGATTCGTCGCTCCCGATCGTCGAGCTGATGGCGTACTACCGCGGCGGGTACCCGTACTTCGACCGCGACCACTACGCGGCCGCCACGGCCGTGGGCTCGCTCATGCTCTCGGGCGGGACGGCGTCGCTCCCGCCGGACTCGGTCGACCAGCTCATCGAGTACTACGCGCTCGGTCCGTCCTTCGGCAGCGCCGGGGGCGTGACGTTCAGCACCATGTCGACGCTCCGGCGGCACTTCGACGTCGCCCTCGAGCTCTGGACGGAGATGATGCGACGTCCGCGGTTCGACCCCGAGCGCGTCGAGGTCTGGCGGCTCCGGGAACTGGACGCGGTTCGCCGGATGCGGGACCAGCCGAACACGATCGCGATCCGCGAATTCAACCGCCTCATGTACGGCGACCACCCGACGGGGTGGATCATGGAGGAGTCGGACCTGGACCCGGAGGACCTGGCGCCGGAGCGGCTGCGGCGGGTTCACGGCGAGATCTTCTGCGCGGACAACCTGGTCCTCGGAGTTGCGGGCGACATCGGGCGCGAGGAGCTGGAGCCCCGCCTCGAAGCCGCGTTCGGCGACTGGCCGGCCTGCCCGCGCAAGCTGGGGCCGCTGCCGCCGCCGCAGGTCCGCAGGGACCCGGGCGTGCTCGTGATCCACAAGCCGCTGGAGCAGAGCACGATCGTCATGGGGCAGGCGGGGGGCGTGTCCATGGAGGACCGGGACGCATATTATGCGTCCCAGATCGCGAACTGGATCCTCGGCGGCGGAGGTTTCTCGAGCCGGCTCATGACCCGGCTCCGGACCGAGAGCGGGCTGGCGTACCAGGCGTGGTCGGTCTGGACGACCGGCCGCCGGAGCGAGCGCCTCTTCGGCGCGTTCACGCAGACTAGGGCGGAGACGACGATCGCCGCCGCCCAACGCGTGCGCGAGACGATCTCCGCGCTGAGGGCCGACCCGCCCGCGCCCGACGAGGTCCGCCTCGCCATCGACAACATCGTGAACGGCTTCGTCTTCGCGTTCGAGACGCCGGCGCAGGTCGTCGCCCGCCAGATGAGCTACCTCCTCGCCCAGTTGCCCGAGGACTGGCTGACGAGCTATCTGAATGGGATCCAGACGGTCACGCCCGAGGCCGTCCACGACGTGGTCCGGCGACACCTCCGGCCGGACGAGTTCACCGTCGTGGTCGTGGGCGACACGACTCGTTTCGATGCGACACCCGAAGTCCTGGGGCCCGTGATCCGGCCCCCGACGACGCCCCGGTGACGCCCGGCTTCCCGCCGGCGTCAAAGGGGGAGTGAGTGAAACCGCCGGGTGCGGGCGGGGTGAGGTCGCCCCGCGCCGCCACGGCGCCAACGGATCGGAGTGAATATGAGGAAAGGTCTGCGAGTGTTGGGACTGGCGTTCGGTCTCACCCTGGCCGGGGTGGGGAGCGCGGCCGCGCAGGTCGCGTGGGACTCGCCCATGCTGATCGTCCCGCAGGGCCAGCCGGGTCTCGGCCTCTACCTCATGGAGACGTTCGGCGGAGACATCGGCTTCATGGGCGCGTGGCGGCCGTCGAGTCAGGGCGTCGGCTTCCGCATCGGGATCGCGGACGAGCCCTTCGACGACATCGCCCTCTTCGGCGGCGTCGACGTCAACGGGCGGCTGGCCAGGGCGTCCCGGGAGTTTCCCCTCGACATCGACTGGGTGCTCGGCGCCGGTATGTCGATCGGCGACGATTTCGTTCTGTCGTTCCCTGCGGGGATCACCCTCGGACGCACCCTCGAAGCCGATGGCGTCCGGTTCGTCCCGTACGCCACGCCGCGCGTGGTCCTGGACGCGTTCTTCGGCGATCGCGACGATGAGCTCGACCTCGACGTCGCCGTCGACATCGGGATCGAGCTGGGCTTCGGCCGCAACTTCGCGGTCCGCTTCGGCGGCACGCTCGGCCGGGATGCGGTCGCGATCGGCGTCGTGTTCTGAGACGTCGCGCGGCCGTGCCGGCGGCCGGCTGCTCCAACGCCCGGTGCCCTCGCGGCGCCGGGCGAGTTTTTTCCGCCGCCTCCCTCTGGCGTCTCCCGGAATGGGCGTTAGATTGCCCCGTGGCGGGATCCGCGCCGGCGGTGAACGCCCTCCGCGGCCCGCCGCACCCTGTCCAGGGAGGAGCCATGAGAGTCGCGGTACCCAAAGAGATATCACGAGGCGAGCGACGCGTCGCGCTCACGCCCGAAGGCGTCGCTGCCCTGAAGCAGGCCGGCTTCGACGTCCGGGTCGAGGCCGGCGCCGGCCGGGAGGCCGGCGCGAACGACGAGGCGTACCGCGAGGCGGGCGCCGCCGTGGTGGCGGAGCCCGCCTCAGTTTATTCGGACGCCGACCTCGTCCTCAAAGTGCGCGGGCCCACCCACAACGAGGCGCTCGGCCGCCACGAGGCCGAGCTGATCCCCGAGGGTGCGACGCTCGTCGCCATGTTCCACCCCCTCGCCCACCCCGAGCTCGTCCGCCGTCTCGCCGACCGACGCATCACCACCTTCTGCATGGACCTGATCCCGCGCATCACGCGCGCGCAGAAGATGGACGCGCTCTCGTCCCAGGCGACGGCGGCCGGGTACAAGGGCGCGCTGGTCGCCGCCGACCGGCTCGCCCGCTTCCTACCCATGCTCATGACCGCCGCGGGGACGATCCCGCCCGCCCGCGTCCTCGTCATCGGTGCGGGCGTCGCCGGGCTGCAGGCCATCGCCACGGCGCGCCGCCTCGGCGCCGTCGTCCAGGCGTTCGACATCCGCCCCGCCGCCAAGGAGCAGGTCGAGAGCCTCGGCGCCACCTTCGTCGGGCTCACCCTCGAGGGCGCCGAGACCGCGGGCGGCTACGCCAAGGAGCTCGACGAGGAGCAGCACCGCCGCGAGCAGGAGCTGCTCCACAAGCTCTGCCGCGAGGCCGACGCCGTGATCACCACCGCCGCGATCCCCGGGAAGCGCGCGCCCATCCTGATCACCGAGGACATGGTGCGCGACATGCGCCCGGGCTCCGTCATCGTCGACCTCGCCGCCGAGATGGGCGGCAACTGCGAGCTGACCGAGGCGGGCCGCGAGGTCGTCCACCACGGCGTCCTCGTCGTCGGGCTCGACAACGCGGCCAGCGCCGTCGCCGTCCACGCGAGCCAGATGTACTCGCGCAACATCACCGCCCTCGTCCAGCACCTCTTCCAGGATGGCGCGCTGCGCTCCGACCTCGAGGAGGACGAGATCGCCCGCGCCTGCCTCGTCACCCGCGACGGCGCGGTCGTGCACGAGGGCGTCCGCCAGCTCATCGCCGCAGGGAACTAGGAGGCCGCCATGGAAGGGCTGCTCTTCTCCATATACGTCTTCGTCCTCGCCGTCTTCATCGGCTTCGAGGTCATCACGAAGGTGCCCCAGATCCTGCACACGCCGCTCATGTCCGGCTCGAACGCCATCAGCGGGATCACGCTGATCGGCGCGCTGGTCGTGGCCGGCAGGCTCGAGGGCCCGCTCAGCACGGCGATCGGGATCGCCGCCGTCGCGCTGGCGACGATCAACGTGGTCGGCGGCTTCCTGGTCACCGACCGCATGCTCCAGATGTTCCGCCGCAAGCCGGAAGGTGAACGATGAACGCGCCCGCCGGCTTCACCCAGCTCGTGATCGATGCGGCCTACCTGGTCGCGTCGGTCCTCTTCATCCTCGGGCTCAAGCGCCTCTCCTCGCCGGCGACGGCGCGGAGCGGGAACGCGCTCGGCGCCACGGGGATGCTCATCGCCGTCCTGGCGACGCTGCTCGACCGGGAGATCGTCGGCTTCCAGGGGATCCTCCTGGGGGTCGTGATCGGCGGCGCCGCGGGCGCGATCGCCGCGCGGACCGTCAAGATGACGGCGATGCCCCAGATGGTCGCGCTGCTGAACGGCTTCGGCGGCGGCGCGTCCGTCCTGGTCGCCACGGACGAGTACCTGCGCGTGAGCGCCGGGCTCGCCACGGCGTCGTTCGACGTGGCGCTCACCATTGTCCTCAGTGTCCTGATCGGCGCCGTGACCTTCTCGGGGAGCCTGGTCGCGTTCGGGAAGCTGCAGGAAATCGTGACGGGGCGGGCCGTGACGTACCCGCTCCAGAAGACGCTGAACGCACTCCTGGGCGCCGGGATCCTCATCCTCGCCGCGCGGCTCACCGTCGGCGCGCCGGACGAGACGCTGTTCTGGACGCTGATCGGCGCCGCGCTCGTGCTCGGCGTGCTCCTCGTGATCCCGATCGGCGGCGCGGACATGCCCGTCGTGATCTCGCTCCTCAACTCGTACTCGGGGCTCGCCGCCTCGGCGACGGGGTTCGTGCTGCACAACAACGTGCTGATCATCGGCGGCGCGCTGGTCGGCGCGTCGGGGATCATCCTGACCCAGATCATGTGCCGGGCGATGAACCGCTCGCTCGCGAACGTGCTGTTCGGCGCGTTCGGCGCGGTGGCGGAGACGCCGGGAGCCGCGGCGGGCGCGGGCGACCGCACGGTCCGGGAGATCACCGCCGAGGACGCGGCGATCCTCATGGCCTACGCCCGCTCGGTGGTGATCGTGCCGGGGTACGGGCTCGCCGTCGCGCAGGCCCAGCACCAGGTCCGAGACCTGGCCAACATCCTCGAGGCGCGCGGCGTGGACGTGAAGTACGCGATCCACCCCGTCGCCGGCCGGATGCCGGGGCACATGAACGTGCTCCTCGCCGAGGCCAACGTCCCCTACGACCAGCTCTGGGAGATGGAGCGGATCAACCCGGAGTTCGAGCGGACCGACGTGGTGCTCGTGATCGGCGCGAACGACGTCGTCAACCCCGCGGCGCGCACGAAGCCCGACAGCCCGCTCTACGGAATGCCGATCCTGGACGTGGACAAGGCCCAGCACGTCATCGTCATGAAGCGGAGCATGAACCCGGGCTTCGCGGGCGTCGACAACGAGCTGTTCTACCGGGAGAACACGCGGATGCTCTTCGGCGACGCGAAGCAGTCGCTGACGAAGCTGGTGCAGGAGGCGAAGGCGATGCAGGAGGCGTGAGGCGCGAGCCTCCCGCGGGAGGCAGCGGGATCGTGACTTCCCGCGGGGGCGGGGAAACGCGAGCGGCCGGCTGTGCGACGCACATGGGCGGGCACTGCCGGCCGCTCCTTTCGTTACTTCTTCACGATTTTTTCGCCTTGCCCGTCGTTGCGACGGGGGCGTCGTCGGGCACTTCCTCCGGCGGCCGGATCGCGAGCCCCACGTGCTCGACCCGGCCGTTCTCGATCCCGCGCACGCGGAGCGAGACGTCGCCGATCATGATCTCGGCGCCGGTGACGAGCCCGTCGCCGAGCCGCTCGCGGAGGAGCTGGTCGAGGGTGAGCTCGTCGGACTCGGCCTCGACCTCGATGCCGTAGAAGTTCTTGAGATCGCCGACCGTCGTGTCCCCGGTCAGCGGGAACTCGACGTGGGTCGGGAACGCGCCCGGGGCCGGCGCGCCCCGGGCGAAGACGAGGTCGACGAGGGGCCGCACGCGTTGCTGGAGCACGAGGAACACGTGGTCGCCCGCCTCGAGACGCGTGCTGCCGCGCGGCGGGATGATGCGCTGGCCCCGCACGACCATCGCCACCACGGCCTCCTCCGGCAGCGCCAGGTCGCGAATCGGCTGCCCGACGGCGAGGGAGTCGGCGGTGACCGTGTATTCGACGATGTCGCCCTCCACATCCTTGAGGGACGTGATTTCGAGGGAGACGGGCGCCTCGGGCTTCGGCGGGACCTGGAGGCCGAGCAGCCGCGCGGCCGGCGGCAGCGTCCAGCCCTGCAGGACCGCCGAGACCAGGACGACGAAGAAGACCATGTCGAAGATCGTCTCGCCTCCCTCCAGGCCGAGGAGGAGCGGGAAGGTCGCGAGCACGACCGGCACCGCGCCCTTCAGCCCCACCCACGAGACCAGGAGGAACTCGTTGAAGGAGAAGCGGAACCACGGCAGGATCACGCCCACCGCGACCGGGCGCGCGACGAAGATGAGCGCGGCCGCCACCAGCAGCCCTTCGTGCGCCACGGCGAGCAGCCGGCTCGGGAACGCCAGCAGCCCGAGGAGCACGAACATCGCGATCTGGCTCAGCCACGCGGCCCCGTCGTGGAAGCGCAGGATCCCCGTCTTGAAGACGACACGGCTGTTCCCGATCACGATCCCTGCCAGGTACACGGCCAGGAAGCCGCTCCCGCCGAGGTTCGCGGCAATGCCGTAGGAAAGGAGCCCGGCGGCCGTGACGAGGACCGGGTAGAGCCCCGCGGCATCCAGGTTCACGCGGTTGATCGCCCAGACCGCCGCGAACCCGATCGCGACGCCGACGATTGCGCCCACGCTCATCTGCATCACGAAGAGCTTGATGAGGCTCGGGCCGAGCTCGATCTCGCCCAGGAGGACCTGGAGCAGACCGACCGTGAGGAAGATCGCCATCGGGTCGTTCGACGCGCTCTCGACTTCCAGGAGAGCCGACAGCCGCTCCCTCAGGTTGAGCCCCTTCGAGCGCAGCACTGCGAAGACCGCAGCGGCGTCCGTGGAGCCGACGATGCTCCCGAGGAGCAGCCCGAGCAGGAGGGGGACGCCGGTGATCCAGCTCGCGGCCAGTCCCGTGATCCCGGCCGTGATGAACACGCCGACGGTCGCGAGCAGGACCGACGGGGCGAGGACCTTTCGGAACGCCTCCAGCGTCGTCCGCAGGCCGCCGTCGAACAGGATGATCGCCAGGGCGACCGAACCGATCCCGTGCGCCAGCCGATAATTCTCGAACTCGATCCCGCCGACCCCCTCGGACCCGGCCAGCATGCCCACTCCGAGGAAGAGGACCAGCACGGGCAGCCCGAGCCGCGCCGAGAACTTGCTCGAGGCGATCCCGACCAGGATCAGGATGGCGACGATGAGTATGATTCGGTCGACTGCGAACATTCGGTTTCCAGGCAGAGCGCGTGATCGCG
>VSDC01000095.1:0-7359 GCA_047459275.1 Gemmatimonadota bacterium | reverse complement strand
CGCCTGACCCGCAGCGCGGGGGGCGACGTGTCCGGTCCGATGCGGCTCCAGAAATTCCTCTCCCGCGCTGGCGTCGCTTCGCGGCGCGCGGCCGAGGAGATGATCCGGGAGGGCCGCGTGCGCATCAACGGCGAGGTCGTCACCGAGCTGGGCACGCGGGTCGATCCCGACGCCGATCGCGTTGAGGTCGACGGGCGCGCCGTCACCCTGGCCAGGCCGGTCTGGCTCGCGCTCCACAAGCCGCGGGGTTACGTTTCCACTCGCTCCGATCCTCAGGGTCGGCCGACCATTTATGACCTGGTTCCCGAGCAGTACCGGGGGCTCTTCCACGTGGGACGCCTCGACGTGGAGAGCGAGGGGCTCCTCCTGCTCACGAACCAGGGCGACGTCGCGAACCGGCTCCTCCACCCGCGGCACGGGGTGGAACGGGTCTACGAGGCGATCGTGGCGGGCCACCTGGATGAAGCCGACGTCCGGCGGCTCCTCGACGGGATCGAGCTGGAAGACGGCATCGCGCGAGCCGTGGCCGTGAAACGCAGGGGCGCCGCCAGGAGCGGAAACGACCGGGTGCGCATCACCATGCGCGAGGGGCGCAAGCGGGAAGTTCGGCGCATGTTCCTCGCCCTCGGGCACCCCGTCCGGCGACTGATCCGGCTCCGCTACGGACCGATCCGACTGACCGGGATCGCACCGGGCAAGTGGCGGCGACTCACCCGGGACGAGGTTCGGGCTCTCGAGGCGTTGGGGCGCGATCGCCGGCGCTGAGCGGTGCCGGAGCCGCGGTCGCCCCCCAGAGCACTCTGCAGTTTCGATCGGACGTTCGATAGTTCGTCGTCGCCGGCGCCTGGCCGGCGCTCACCTTCACTCGTACAGGGCAGGGCAGAGGCATGGACGTTCAGGGTCGGACGATTCTGCTGCTGGGCGGCTCGGGGTTGGTCGGGCTCGCCGTGGCGAGGCGCCTGTTGAAGCATGGGCCGAAGGCGGTGGTCGTCACGGCGTTGACGCGGGAGGAGGCGGAGGGCGCGGTCGAGGAGCTGCGGAGGGAAGGGATCGTGCCGCAGGGGACGTCGCTGGTGGCCGAGTGGGGCGACATCTTCCTTCCCGAGGCAGTGAAGGACCGGCCGAGAGCGGAGGTCCTGGCGGACGCCGAGGCCCGGGCGCGCCTCCTGGACGATCTCTACGGCGAGCTGACGCCGGCGGTGGTCGAGCGCTCGACGCTCGGCGCCCTCCTCTTGCGGCATCGTCCGGAGATCGTGGTCGATTGCGTCAACACCGCGACCGCGCTTGCCTACCAGAACGTGTTCGACAGCGCCGCGGAGCTTAGGCGCCGCGCCCGTGAGGGGAACGTCGACCTGGCCGCCGTGGAAGGCCACCTGGCGACGCTCTATCTGCCGCAATTGATCCGTCACGTCCAGGTCGCGCTCGAGGCGATGCGGCGGGTCGGGACGGCGGTCTACGTGAAGATCGGCACGGCCGGCACGGGCGGGATGGGGTTGAACATCCCCTTCACCCACTCGGAGGAGCGGCCTAGCCGGATGCTCCTGGCCAAGTCGGGAGTCGCAGGCGCTCACACGCTGTACCTGTTCCTCATGGCGCGGACGCCGGGCGCGCCGGCGGTCAAGGAGATCAAACCGACGGCCGCGATCAGCTGGAAGCGGATCGGGTACGGCGTGGTGCAGCGCAGGGGCCGGCCGATCGAGCGATTCGACGCCGTGAAACCGCTCCCGCTCGAGGCCGCGTTCGGCCCCGACGTATCCGATGCGTACGAGCCCTCCGGCGGCCCGCTGGAGGGCGTTTATTTGGATGCGGGCGAGAATGGGCAGTTCAGCCTCGGCGAGTTCGAGGCGCTCACGTCGCTCGGGCTGATGGAATTCATCACGCCCGAAGAGATCGCGCAGAACGTGGAGCGGGAGATCCTGGGCCATCCGACCGGGCGAGACGTGGTCGCGGCGCTGGACGCGGCCACGTCGGGGCCCACCTACCGTGCCGGCGTGCTGCGCGAGGCGGCGCTGGAGCAGATGGACACGATGGAGCGCGAGCGAGGGATCTACGCCGTGGCGTACGAGAACCTCGGTCCGCCCCGGCTCTCGAAGCTGCTCTTCGAAGGCGCAATCCTTGCTCGCCTGTACCCTGACATCGAGTCCGCGGCGCGCCTGGATCCGGAGGAGACGGCCCGGGCGGCCGAGAAGCTGATCACGGGCGACCGCGAGCTGAGGGTGCGGATCGTGTCGATCGGGCTGCCGATCCTTCTCCCCGATGGCGAGCGCATGCTCCGGGGTCCCGTCCTCAAGGTGGCGCCCGGGCCGGACCAGCGGCCGGACGACCCGCGCCTCGCGGAGAATGGCTGGGTCGATCTGCGCCCGGCGAACTGGGCGCGGTGGCGCGCCCGGCTCGAGGCGGTCGCGGCCGAGTTGCGGGGCGGTCCCTCGGCAACCGGAGGGTCCCGCGCCGACATCGAACCGGGCGATCGGCGGACGAAGCTCCGGCCCGGCCGGCTCGCGGCATGGGTGTTCCGCTACGAGGACGAGGGCGAGCGGATCAAGAGGTGACCGACGGCTGCGGCGCCCCGTCCCTGGTACGGCGGGGCCTGCCGGGGATCCTCGGCCGGCGCGGCGCGGCCGCCTGATCCGCGGCCGGCGGCGTCCGCGGACGCTCGAGCGGCTCGTGCCCGGTTCGCGGATCCTCGGCCGGCGCGGAGGCGTACCAGTGGTTCGGCCGGTAGACGTTACCAACGGGAGGAGTGCTGCGTGGAACCAGCGGTGACCACAACGAGCGCCACCACGGGGACGGGGCGGGAGCTCGCCCGCCGTCTCACGGAGGAGCTGCACAAGCGGGTCGTCGGGCAGGATGCCATGATCGAGCGTCTGCTCATCGGGCTCCTCACCGGCGGCCACGTCCTGCTCGAGGGCGTGCCCGGACTCGCCAAGACGCTGACCGTCCGGTCGCTCGCCGAGTGCATCGACGCCACGTTCCAGCGCATCCAGTTCACGCCCGACCTGCTCCCGGCCGACGTGATCGGGACCATGATCTACAACCAGCGCACGGGCGAGTTCACGGCCAAGCAGGGCCCGATCTTCGCGAATCTGGTCCTGGCCGACGAGATCAACCGCGCGCCGCCGAAGGTGCAGTCCGCCCTCCTCGAGGCGATGCAGGAGAAGCAGGTCACGATCGGCGGCGAGACGTACCCGCTCCCGACGCCCTTCCTCGTCCTGGCCACGCAGAACCCCATCGAGCAGGAGGGGACGTATCCGCTCCCCGAGGCGCAGGTCGACCGGTTCATGCTGAAGCTCAAGGTCGGCTATCCCGACCGCGAGATGGAGAAGGAGATCCTGAGACGCGTGGCCGGACGCGAGCAGGAGCCCCTCTCCGTCGTCGCGACGCCGGCCGACATCCTCGCCGCCCGCCGCGAGATCGCCGAGCTCTACATGGACGAGAAGATCGCCGATTACATCGTCGACCTCGTGCGCGCGACGCGGCACCCCGCCGAGTTCGGCCTCGCCAACCTCGCGCCGCTGATCGAGTTCGGCGCATCGCCCCGGGCCTCGATCTATCTCGCCATGTGCGCCCGTGCGCACGCGTACCTGCGCGGGAGAGGCTACGTCCTGCCCGAGGACGTCAAGGCGATCGGCCCCGACGTCCTGCGCCACAGGATCATCACCAGCTACGAGGCGGAGGCCGAGGAGGTCACGGCCGACGATATCGTGGCGCGGATCTTCGACGCGGTCGACGTCCCGTGAGTGCAGGGAGTGCCCCGACGGAGCGCGCCGGCGCGGCCGTTCGGGATCCGCACGACTCGTCGGGCGGAGTTCCGCGCGAGATCCTGCGCCAGGTGCGGTTGATCGAGCTGCGGACGCGCGGGTGGGTCGAATCCCTCTTCGGCGGCGAATACCACTCCGTCTTCAAGGGCCAGGGGATGGAGTTCGCCGAAGTACGGGCGTATCAACCGGGCGACGAGGTGCGCGCCATCGACTGGAACGTGACGGCGCGCATGGGCCAGCCCTACGTGAAGCGCTACGTCGAGGAGCGCGAGCTGACGGTCCTGCTGGCCGTCGATCTCTCGGGCTCGGAGCAGTTCGGCACTCGAGGGCGCTTCAAGGCGGAGCTCGCCGCCGAGATCGCGGCCGTGCTCGCGCTTTCCGCGGTGCGCAACAACGACCGGGTCGGGCTGCTCGTTTTCACCGACCGCGTGGAGCACTTCGTGCCCCCGCGCAAAGGGCGGCGTCACGTCCTCCGGCTGATCCGCGACGTTCTCGCTTTCCGCCCGCGGAGCCGGGGGACGGACCTGGCGGCCGCGCTCGATTATGCGGCGCGGGTGCTTCCGCACCGGGCGGTCGTGTTCGTCCTCAGCGACTTCCAGGTCGGCGGCGCGGGGGAGGAGGCGAGGCGGCGGCAGGAGGCATTCGAGCGCACGCTCCGGCTGGTCTCCGGACGCCACGACGTGGTGGCCGTCTCGATCACGGACGCATCGGAGGAAGCGCTGCCGGACGCCGGCGTGCTCCTCCTGGTCGATCCCGAGACGGGCGCCATGCACGCCGTCGACACCGGGCGCTCGGTGCTACGGGCGGTGTACAGCGCCCGGCGCGCCGCCGGTCGCGAAGCCATGCGCCGGATCTTCCGCCGGCTGGGCGTCGACGAGATCGAGGTCCGGACGGACGCCTCCTACATCACGCCGCTGCTCGGCTTCTTCCGGCGCAGGGAACGGCAACTGAAGCGATGAGGGCGCGCTCAGCTGTCCTGACGTTCCTCCTCGCGGCGTTGCTGATCCCCGGCGCGGCCGTGGCTCAGGAGTCCGCGCCGACGGCCCCGACCGTCCGCACGGCCGTCGCGCCGGACACCGTGCTGGTCGGCGACGTCTTCCGGGTCGCGATACGGGTCGAGCTACCGCCCGGGTACCGGGCCACGTTCCCGGACTCGCTCCCGGTGAGCGACCCGCTCGAGGCGGCGGGGCGTCGTGCCGAGAGGGTCGAGACCCTCCCGGACGGCGGCCGTCGGATCACGGCTGTCTATTCGATGACCGCCTGGCGGCCCGGGGCGGTGGAGCTGCCGCCGGCCTCGATCCGCCTGTCCGGTCCCGACGGCGAGCGCGTGGTCGAGGCGCGGCTCCCGGGGGTGTCCATCCGATCGGTCCTCCCCGAGGACACGGCCGGGATCCAGCCGCGCGACCTCAAGGACGTGCTCGGCGGGAATCGCACCTGGTGGCCGCTCCTCCTCGCCCTGCTGGTCGGCGCCGTGGCGGTCGGCGGGCTGGTCTACTGGCGGCGTCGCGGCCGTGAGGCGCCGCTCCCGGTGTACGCCGCGATCCCGCCGCGCGAGCGCGCGCTGGCCGCCCTGGATCGAGCACGCAATTCCGGCCTCGTGGAGGCCGGAAAGTTCAAGACCTTCTACTCCCTGGTGACCGGCGCCGTACGCCTCTACCTGGAGGAGACGGACCGGAGCCTGGGGGCCGAGCTGACCACCACGGAGCTCATGGAGCGCGCCGAGCGGACCATGTCGCCCGATGTCGCGCGGACGTTGGGTCGGCTCCTGGCTTCGGCGGACCTCGTGAAGTTCGCGCGCCGTCGCCCGTCGCCCGAAGACGCGCTCGCGGACTGGGAAGCGGCGCGGGGATTCGTCCTCACCTTCGGCAGGGAGGAGGCGCCGTGAGCTTCGGATTCGCGAATCCCTGGGCCCTGGCGCTCCTCCTCCTCATCCCGGCGTGGGTCCCGCTCCAGCGTCGCTGGCGGCCGCGGGGGCTCCCATTCCCCAGGGCGGCGGAGGCCGCCGAGCTCGATGCCCCGCACACGCGGTGGCTCGCCCGGGCGCCGGGATGGCTGCGCGGCGCGGCGGTCGTCGCCCTGATCATCGCGCTCGCCGCGCCCCGGACGGGGGCCACGGCCGTCGACATCGAGGCCGAGGGGATCGCGATCATGCTCGTGGTCGACATCTCGAGCTCGATGCTGGCCGAGGACTTCCACCCGGACAATCGCCTGGCCGTCGCCAAGGCCAAGGTCGCGGACTTCGTCCGGGGCCGGCGCTACGACCGGATCGGGATGGTCGCGTTCGCGGGCGAGGCGCTGACGCAGGTACCGATCACGATCGACTACGACGTCCTGTACCGCGCCCTCGAGCGCCTCGACGTAGGCCAACTCGAGGACGGCACGGCGATCGGCACCGCCATCGCGACGGCCGCCAATCGTCTGCGCCAGGTTCCGGGTGAATCCAGGGTCATGATCCTCATGACCGACGGGGAGAACAACCGCGGCGAGATCGATCCGATCACGGCGGCGCGGGCCGCGGCGGCCTTCGGGATCAAGATCTACACGATCGGCGTGGGGAGCGACGGCGTCGCCCCGATGCCCGTGGCGCGGGGTCTGCTCGGCGGTTATCAATACGCCCAGCTCCCCGTCCACATCGACGAGGAGCTGCTCCGGGAGATCGCGAACCTCACGAACGGCCGCTACTTCAGAGCGACCAACGAGGCCGCGCTGGACAGCATCTACCGCCAGATCGACGAGCTCGAGAAGACGACGGTGGAGGTGCGGCGTTACGTCGAGTACACGCCCCGACATCTGCCCTTCGTGATCCTGGGCGTGCTGTTCCTGGCCGCGGAATGGCTGCTCCTGGCCAGCCGCTGGGGGAGGGTGCCATGAGCTTCGCGCGACCCGATCTCCTCTGGCTCGCCTTCGCGTTGCCGCTGCTCTTCGGGGCGGCGATCTGGGCGTACGCCCGGCGTCGCCGCCGGGTGGCGGCGCTCCTCGGCGACGATGCGCTCCTCAGGCGACTGGGCGTCGACGACCTGCGGCGCTTCCCGACGACGCGGCTCATCCTGGTCGGACTCGCCGGCCTCGCCCTCGGCCTCGCCGCCGCGGGGCCGCAATGGGGTCGGCAGGTCGTCGAGACCCAGAACCGGGCGGTCGACCTCGTTCTCGCCGTGGACGTGTCGAAATCCATGTGGGCGCAGGACCTCTCCCCGGATCGCCTGGAGCGTGCCCGGCTCCTGGCGCGGCGGCTCCTGCGGGAGCTTCGCGGCGACAGGATCGGCCTCGTCGCTTTCGCCGGGCGGGCGTACGTCCTGTCTCCGCTCACCACCGATCACGCCGCGCTGCAGCTCTACCTGGATGCATTGGATCCGGGCATCGTGAGCCAGGGCGGCTCCTCGCTCGCGTCCGCGCTGCGGCAGGCCACGGACCTGGTTCGGGGCCATGAAGAGACGCGATCGAATCGGGCCGTGGTGCTGGTCACCGACGGCGAGGCGCTCGAGGAGCAAGACGAGGTGATCGCCGCCGCCGGGCGCGCGGCCGCGGCCGGCGTCGTCGTCTTCACGGTCGGCGTCGGCACGCCCGGCGGCGCACCGGTCCCGGAGCGCGATCCGGTGACCGG
>VSDC01000094.1:0-7382 GCA_047459275.1 Gemmatimonadota bacterium | reverse complement strand
TCCCGAGCGCGCGACGGCCAGGGCGATCGCGGCGGGGAGGGCGGAGGCGAGGGCGGGAGCGAGCGGCGCGGGGCGGCGCGCGCGGATCCTACCGGCCACGGACGTCGCCATACCCGCCATCGCGCACGCGGCGCCGAAGAGGAGCAACCCCGAAGCGGCGGCCCACGCGCGCAGGTCGTCGCGCAGGAAGTACCAGGCCACGAGGACTCCGGAAACCGAGAAGGCTGCGACGACGCCCGACGCGAGGCCCCGGGGCGGGTCAAGGTCCGCGGGCTCCGGGCGGAGGCGGGCGCTCGTCAAAGCCTCCCGACGCTCCGGCGACCGTCGCCGCCAGCCGACCGCGATGATGCCGCACGCGATCAGCGCGAAGACCCAGGCCACGATGTGGGCGAGGTAGAGGACCAGGAGGAGCCCTGTCAGGAGCAAGGCTCGTCCGGGGCGGAATCGGCCGCGCGCCGACAGGACGCAGCCGATCGCGAAGAGGGCGATGGGGATGGCGAGCGAGAAGTTGTAGAACCCCATGTGCAGGGGGTAGTGGAACAGGAGCGGGAAGGGGAGGAGCCAGGCGAAGCCGGGACCGGGCCTCAGCACGTGGATGAGGTAGAGCATCGCCCCGAGGGTCAGGAGGAGGATGGCCGAGACGAGGATCTTCTCGGCGACGCGGGGCGGCGCCACCGCCATCGCCGCGGCGAGGGCGAGGTGGCCGAGGAGATTCGGGACCGGCCGGAGATTCAGCTCGTAGTACTCCCGGTACGCGGTGCGGTCCGGGTGGTGGTACTCCAGGATGACGGCGGCGTTGTGGACGTGCGCGGGCCCGTCCTGGGAGGGGAAGAAGTCGAACGCCCAGACCGGCGCGAGGTGGAGGGCGGTGAGGATCGCGACGACGACGTAGATCCACCTGCCGGGCTTCGTGTAGTGCTCGGCTGTTGCCATGCGGCCGCCTCCGGGAGGAGACCGTCCGGTCCCGGGTCCGTCGGTCGGCTGGCGGCCGCAAGGAAGGCGCCGCCAGCTCAGGGAGCCGTCGCGGTCGGACGCTCGGTGAGCGACCCGGCGAGGCTAGCGACAGCCGCGAAGGGATCGTCGGCGGATTCGACGGCGCGGCGGATCGCGGCGATGGTCGCCCGGAGGTCGCCGCCGTGGCGCTCGAGGGCGGCGTCGAAGAGATCCAGGCGGTCATAGTAGAGCCGCCAGGCGATCAGTCGCGCGTTGTTGGGCTGGATCTGCGCCAGGCCCCGATACCCGGGGGAGGAGAAGCGGGCCGCGTAAGACTCGGCGTAGCGCGCCCGGGCCCGGGCGTACGCCTCCTCCCTGAGCTCGACGCGGCGCTCGGGCGGCAGCTCCGTCCGGGAGTAGATGGCTTCCAGGTCCGCGATCAGCTCGGCGAGGAACTGGCCGAAGAGGACGTTGTCGGACCACTGCGCCTTCGCATCCCGACACCGCTCACCATCCTCGCCTTCGATCCCGCAGAAGAACATGATCGCCCCCCGGTCGCCCACGAAGTTGGCGAAGCTCTCGTTGAAGGAGACCTGGCTCGGGACGAAGAGCGTGTTGTGCGCGATCTCGTGGATGACGGTGGAGACGAGGGCGACGTCGTCGTAGCGCAGCAGCGTCGAGAGGAGCGGGTCGTTGAACCAGCCCAGGGTGCTGAAGGCGCTGGTGGGGCGGACGTAGACGTCGTACCCCTCGCGCTCGAGCTTGCGGGCCTCGCGGTGCGCGGCCTCGGCGTCGAAGAAGCCCTTGTAGGGGACGCGGCCGACGATCGGGAACCACCAGGTGACCGGCTCGAAGCGGTCCCGGTACGCCGCGGACAGGACGAGCGCGAGGGTGTCCCGGTCGATCCAGGAATACGTGGTGTAGCTCTCTCCCGCCTCCAGGCCGAGCATCTCGCTGGCGAAGGTGCGGGCCTGGAGCACGAGGGAGAGCTTGTGGCGGACCTCGTCGCTCGTGGTGGGGTCACGGACCACGGCCTCGATGGGCTGCCGGCGGCTCAGGATGCGTGCCTCCTCGACGCCGGCGCGCAGGACGTAGGTGGGGGAGCAGGTCAACGAGGCCGCGGCGACCCCCGCGGCGACCAGGAGAACGGCGAGCTTCTTCATATTCCTCGTCGCGGATCCGACCGAGTTACACACCGGCGGCCGCCGGCGGTTCCACGGGCTACCCCCTGCCTCTTTCGTACCGTGGCGGCCGTTCCTAGATTCGGCCTATATGGATCGCATATTCTTCGTGCTCGGAAGCGCGTTCGGCTTCCTGGGCGTCGCGCTCGGCGCCCTGGGCGCGCACGCCCTGGAGGCGCGGCTCGGCGACGGGATCGAGACGTACGAGCTGGCCGCGCGATATCAGATGTATCATGCGCTCGCGCTGCTCGCAGCGGCGTGGGCGTACACGCGCTGGCCGGGGACTGCGTCGTCCGTGGCCGGGTGGTTTTTCACCTCGGGGATCCTGCTCTTCTCGGGGAGCCTGTACGCGCTGTCGCTGGGTGCGCCGCGCTGGCTCGCGTTCATCACGCCGTTCGGGGGCGTGTCGTTCCTGATCGGTTGGGCGCTGCTGGCGTGGTCGGCGCTGCGGGGTTGAGACGCGGCGGATGGAGCGACCGCCGCCGACGCTGTTGACATGCGCCGTGCTCTACTATCACTATAGTAGTAGTAGACTGTGCGGGGCGTCGGCTGGGTGGGGCGGGAGCGGAGTCGGCAGGGACGGGATCGGCAATGACGGGGCCGAGTGGAGCCATGGGACGCGAACGATGGACCGGGCACGGAGAGCGACGAGCGTCGCGGCGCGGGGCGCGGGCCGCGCTGTGGCTCGGAGCCGCCACGGTGTGGGCGTCGGCGTGCTCGCTGGGATTGCTGGGCGACAGAGGTCCTGTGCCGGAGGTGAGGCGGGATGGCGTGGTCTACTGGGCGGAGACCAGCATCGTGGAGGAAGAGCCGGTCCGGATCCAGACGATCGTGGGCGCGACGAACCGGCGGCGCCACCCGGTGCGGGTGGCGACGATCGATTGCCCGGTGTTCGTGCGGCTGTACGATTCGCCGGTTCGGGTCGGGCTGCCGGTGTGGGACGAAGAGCCGGCTTACCTCCGTTGGCGGGATTATCGCGGGCGGGGTGCGGGGGAGGCGGTTCGGGAATGTCGGCGCGAGGGGCCTCCCGTATCCATCCCGCCGGGGGAGTCCACCTGGCTGACGATCACGGTGGTGGAGCCGGAAGGCATGGGGGCGACGATCCCGCCGGGCCGGTACTACTTCACGGCGGTGGTTCCGCTCGGAGGGCGTCGCCTCGAGCTGATCTCGGGGGAATCGGAGCTCGGCGGCGGAGCGACGGGAGTCTCTGATGAGCGCGGCCGCGAGGGGAGCGCCGGTGGCCGGAGCCCGGGATCGTGATCGGAGCCCGGGCGCCCGAGCCAGGGCTCGCGCTCGTGAGCCGGGGCCCGCGCTCGTGAGCCGGGGCCCGGGCTTTATCGAAAGGGGGTGATACCGGATGTCGAAGGAGATCACGTTCACGGATCGTGAGCTGGACGTGATGGCAGTGTTGTGGGAGCTGGGGTCGGGGACGGTGGCGGAGGTGCAGGCGCGGCTGCCGGACCGGCTGGCGTACACGACGGTGCTGACGGTGCTGCGCACGCTGGAGGAGAAGGGGTACGTGACGCACGAGGAAGAAGGGCGCGCGTACCGGTATCGCCCGCTGGTGGAGCGGGAGCGTGCGGGGCAGAGCGCGCTGCGTCGGATCGTGCGCAAGCTGTTCCTCGGCTCGCCGGAGCTGTTGGTGACGCAGCTCGTCTCGGACCGCTCGTTGACGGAGGAGGAGCTGCGCCGGCTGCGTCGGCTGCTGGATGAACGTCTGGGCGAGGAGGAGCGGAAATGATCGCGTGGCTGCTGTACACGGTAGTGGTGTCGGCGTTGCTGGGTCTGGCGGCGCTGGCCGCGGACGCGGCGCTGACGTCGAGGGGGCGGCCGGTGCGGTGGGTGTGGGCGACGGCGCTGGCCGGGTCGCTGGCGGTGCCGGTGTGGGCGTGGCTGCGGCCGGAGAAGAGCGTGGCGGTCGAGGAGGTGGTGGAGGGGCCGGTGATCCTGCAGCCGGCGACGGTGTTGCTGGATGCCACGGCGACGGCATCGTCCCGGTCGTGGGACGGCGTGCTGCTGGCGGTGTGTGTTGCCGCGTCGCTGGCGGTGGTGGCGCTGCTGGTGGTCGCGCACGTGCGGCTGGCAGTGGCGCGTCGGGGTTGGGGGCGCGACCGGGTGGATGGTGTTCCCGTGTACGTGTCCCGGGATGTGGGGCCGGCGGCGCTGGGGTTCTTCGGCGGGTCGATCGTGATCCCCGAGTGGGCGCTCAGGCTGGAGGAGCGGCTGCGGCGGCTGATGCTGCTGCACGAGAGCGAACACGTACGCGCGGGCGATCCGCGGCTGCTGGGGCTGGGGCTCACGGCGGCGGCGGCGATGCCGTGGAACCCCGTGGTCTGGTGGCTGCTGCGTCGCCTGAGGCTGGCGATCGAGCTGGATTGCGACGCGCGGGTGCTGCGCCGGGAGCCGGATCCCCGCGGGTACGGCGCGCTGCTGCTCGAGGTGGGGCGGCGCTTCAGCGGGACGGGGTTGGTGGCGGCGGCGTTGGCGGAGCCGCAATCGTTCCTGGAGCGGCGGCTGCGGCGGCTGGTGGTGCCGAAGCCGCGGGGGTGGGGCCGAGCGCTCGCAGCGGGCGGCGCGGCGGTCGTGCTCACGGTGCTGGCGTGTGAGGCGCCCGAGCCGACGGTCGTGCCGACGGAGGAGCCGGCCCAGACGGACAAGGTCGTGGAAGCGACGAGGCTGCTCGGGGAGGCGGAGAAGCGGGTATTGCTCTCCGACCCCAGTGGCGCGTGCCCGGCCCTGTTCGTGCTCGACGGCGTGGTCCTGGGCCCGTTCGAGCCCGGGAGCCCGGCGGGCGAGGTGATGAGCCGCCTCGAGCCGTTGACTCTTGAGCGGATCGAGATCGTGAAGGGCGTAGCGGCCTCCGGGATGGCGGAACGGCTCGGGTTCAGCGGCGTCTGTGGCGTGATCCAGATGTGGTCGAAGACGGGCGCAGATGGCATCACGCTGCTGCCCGAGCTCGACGTTTCCGGCGGCCGGCCGGCGGCGGACTCGGCGTCGTCCAGGATCGTGCTCAGCGCGGAGGAGATCCGAATCGTCCCGGCTGAGCGACCCGAGGCGACGGCGCGGGTGGATGCGAGCCGGTTCCAGGCGCTGACGCCGGGGATGCAGTCCCCCACCTTGAGAAATCAGGCGGAGGTGGAGCAGGCGCTGAAGCGGTACTATCCGCCGTTGCTGCGTGATGCCGGGATCGGCGGCACCGTGATGGTGCAGGTCTGGATCGACGAAACGGGCGCCGTCCGACGCCACGAAGTGGCCAAGTCGAGCGGCCACCCGGCGCTGGACGCCGCGGCGCAGTCGGTCGCGGCGACGATGGAGTTCGAGCCGGCGCGCGCGAACGGCCAGCCGAAGCGGGTCGTCGTACAGATCCCTATCACATTCCGCGTGAAGTAACCATGGCCCGGGGCGCTGGAGGTCGCCGCGCCCCGGGTCGCCTTCCCAATGACGCCCGGCGGCCGGGATGCGTCCGGTGGGGCGAACCGTTGGATCGGCCGAAGCGTGGGGGCGCCGATCCGGGTTCCAACCCGGGACCATCCCGGTCGAACGCATCCCCCTGTCTCACCGACTCACGCAGTAGAGGAACTCGGTGACCTCGTCGCCCCGGTAGGTACGGTGGTCGCCGTCGGAGTCGGAGCGATACCGCCGGTACCGGCGCTGGTACTTCCGGTACGTGGCGGCGCGGCCGTAGCTCTTGAGGACCCGGGCGATGGTCTCCTCCGGGATGATCCCCTCGGCGTTGTAGCTCATGACGATGTGCTTGCAGCGGGCGGTGGCGACGAGGGCCTCGAACACGTGCTCGCAGCGGGCGATGCGGGACCAGTCGCTACGCTTGTCGTCGTCGTAGAGGAGGCCCGTCTTGCCGCGGAGCGGGATGGGCGCATCGAACCATCCCATGGCGATCACCTCGGGGATGTGGTAGTACGCGGAGTATTGCCGCGTGTTGTAGGGCGGGTCGAGGTAGAGGAGGTCGAACGGCTCGAGCTCGGAGACCAGGTCGAGGGCATCGGCCCGGTAGGCCCTGCACCCGTCGCCGGGGACGATGCGCGGGGGGCGAAGCTGGAGCCGCCCCCGCGCGTTGGGCTGCCAGCTCTTGATGCACGCCGCGTAGACGCCGGCGGTGTTGGCGACGCGGTCGGCGGCCTCGATGAGGGCGGCGAGGAGGAGGTAGAAGCCGTCGTCGCAGATGAGGCCTTCGGTGCGCCAGCGCTCGAGGGCGGCCCGGATGGCGTCGATGCGTGCGGCGTTCTCCGGGGTGAAGTACATGCGCTGGTGCCGCCGCCCGTCGGCTCCGCCCGGCGAGAAGTGTTCATGGATGAAGCCCGGGTCGGGCCCGATGCGATTGAGGTGGGCGACGACGCCTTCGAGCGTCGGCGGCAGGTCGCGGAGCTCGCCGGCGAGGCGATCGAAGTTCGGGACGGCGGCGGTCTGGACGTAGGCTCTCCCGAAGACGTGGGCGAACTGGAGGATGTCGGCCGCGACGACGCGGAAGCCGCGGCGTTTGAGCGCACGCGCGACGCTCGCGGTACCGGTGAAGGGGTCGACCGCGGTCCCTCCATCGATTCCGCGGCGGTCGAGGACGTCGCGGATGAATCCGAGGAGCCGGGTCTTGTTGCCTATGTAACGCACGAGGGCAAATATAGGTGCGGTCGGCCGGAGCGTCCATCCGGCCGGGAGGGACCTGCACGGAGGGGGCCATGGCTCGGTACCGGGTGACGATTCGTTACGGCGACTCGGGGAAGCGCTACGAGGTGATGGATGTGGACGCGGCCACGCTGCGGGAGGCGCTCCTTCGCGCGGCGGAACTGTTCCCGCCGGAGGCCGAGGCTACGGCCGACCTGCTGGAGATCCGGATTCAGGTGGAGCCCGAGGCGCGGGAGTACGTGGGGTAAGGGTCGAAGAGGTCGGGGCATGGCCTGGGGGATCCTGGTGGTGGCGGGGCTGTTCGAGATCGGGTGGGCGGTGGGCCTGAAGTACACCGAGGGGTTCACGCGGCTCTGGCCGACGGTCCTGACGGTGGCGTCGATGATCGCGAGCATGGGGCTGCTGGGGCTGGCTGTGAGGTCGCTCCCGATCGGGACTGCGTACGCGGTCTGGACGGGGATCGGGACGGTCGGGACGGCGGTGCTCGGGATCGTGCTGTTCCGCGAACCGGCGACTGTGGTTCGGCTGGTCTGCATCGGGTTGATCGTGGCGGGGATCATCGGGCTGCGGCTCGCGGGCGGAGGCGGGGCGGGCGGTCCGTGAGGCGCTGCGCTTGGGAAGGGGGCCGTG